>JAFGLR010000004.1 GCA_016927955.1 Dehalococcoidales bacterium | reverse complement strand
GAGTGTAGTCTGGGTACCATGGTTCTGGGTGACATTTTTAGAAGTGAACAGTGTAGTATAAGTAGAGGATGAATACGTATAATACGCACTTAGAGTTGCAGTAACGGTACCGGATGGTTCCGTATTACCGAAATATATGGAGTAAGTGTAGCCGTAAGTTACAGCGGTTGTTATAGTTTTTGCGGTTCCGAAGGTATAATCGGTGAAGGTGCTTAGAGTGTTGTTATAAAGTCTGATATAACCTGTTGAAGAACTGCTTGTCCCGCTTATATAAAGAGTGCCGGTTCCGGTCGGGGAAAAAGTAGTTAATAGAGTCCGTTCGTTAAAGTCCTGGGTAATACTGTACGACGTAATAAGCGTTATCTTGGTGTTTGCGGCGGCTGATTCGAGAGCACTTACCCTTGTATTAAGAGAATTAATGGAACTCTGCAACGAGGTGACGGTATTTTGTAGACTGGTAATCTGAGAGCTAATAGTTGATAACTGATTTTCTATTGAAGCGATCGATGAATCGCCGGAGGATACACTATCTTCGAGGTCATCTAATTGGTTATTTATGGATACAAATTCGCTATTATAGGATGATATTTGTGAGGTAATACCAGCTAAATCCTGATTTAATTCCGCAACCTCTTGATTATTTAAAGACATATTGTCAGTCAATGTCGAGATAGACTCGTTCACCTGGTCGGTTATTGAAGCTATCTGAGAATTGGTCGATGCCAATGAACTTTGCAGTGACGTTGCCTGGGTTGTTAAAGCCTCAATGCTGGTATTAGAACTCTTAATGTTATTAGACGCCTGTACCGCTAGCAGAACCACACCAACTATCAAACCTACAAGGATGATACCGGTAATAAGAAAAAATGTATTATGTTTCGATTCCATATTTACGCCCCCTTTGATATATTATACGAATAACATACATAACCATTACATACTTAATATTTTACATCATTATACTAATAAATAGTAATAAGTCAATAAATAAGTATATATGTCTAAGTCTATTTAGGGAGTTAAACTGTAAATCCAGTCAGGATGAGCTACGAATTTAAAAGATAAATGATTGATATGTTTCATTAATCCAGCCTGTTTCGTTCCTCTAAATTTGGAAAATGGCTTTCCGGCATATCTATAGACCCAAATAATCCGTATATCAAATATATTTGACCTGATTTATAGGTATTGTATAAAAACTGATGCTTTGTTAAAATTATAAAGATTATGTTGACAGTTGAATTCTTCGCGGTAAGTGCTTACTCTTTTTGTTTTTCAGTTCAGGCAAGTAATTATCAACAGGGTTCTCGGTTGGTTAATCCCAATGGATAGTGGCGGGAAATTAGAGCGTTAGATAGAGTTTAACCAAGGTAGAAAACAGAACTAAAATTAATAGGTTACTTTCTAATGGTGTCAGATACCATGACATGTATCCATTATTTCTCTTTTGAACAAATGCGGGTGATTGAAGAAGAATACTATGACCCTTCACCCGCCCTAGCGGCTTTAGAAAAAGAAAAGCTTAATTATACTTGTTAAGATACTAGAATTAGTACTTCTTATCTCAGCGATGGATTAGGTAACAGAGTGGAATTTAAGGGAGATTGATATGCCGTTACGCAATGATATAAAAAAAGTGATGATTATAGGGTCCGGGCCGATTATTATCGGGCAGGCTTGTGAATTCGACTATTCCGGTACCCAGGCATGTAAAGCGTTGAAATCACTTGGTTACCGGATTGTATTGGTTAATTCTAATCCGGCTACTATTATGACCGATCCCGGCATGGCTGATGTTACCTATATTGAACCGCTCAACATGGAAACTATGGTAAAAATAATCGAGAAAGAACGTCCTGATGCTATATTACCCAATTTGGGCGGTCAGACGGGTCTTAATTTAAGCTCAGCTTTAGCCCGTTCCGGAGTTCTCGATAAATATAATGTTAAAGTAATCGGGGTGGACCCGGAGGCAATCCGCCGCGGAGAAGATCGTCTTGCTTTTAAAGAGACGATGGATGAATTAGGCATCGAAGTGCCCCGCAGCGAGATTGCTTACAGTATAGAAGACGCGGAAGCTCTGGCTGCCAAAATCGGTTATCCGGTGATTGTCCGTCCGGCCTTTACACTGGGCGGTACGGGTGGCGGTCTGGTTTATAATGTCGAAGAACTGCGGGTAGTTGCCAGTCGCGGTATCGCTGCCAGTATGGTAGGGCAGGTCTTAATCGAGGAATCGGTCGAAGGCTGGGAAGAATTAGAGCTGGAAATTATACGCGACTCCAAGAGCCAGATTATAACAGTCTGTTTTATTGAAAATATAGACGCGATGGGGGTCCACACCGGTGATTCTTTTTGTTCTGCTCCGATGCTCACTATAAGTGAATCACTGCAAAAACGTCTGCAAGATTTTTCTTATAAAGTAGTGGAAAAAATAGGCATTATAGGTGGTACCAATTTGCAGTTTGCCCATGACCCCAAAACCGGGCGTGTCGTAATTATTGAAATTAACCCGCGTACATCCCGGTCTTCCGCTCTGGCTTCAAAAGCTACCGGTTTTCCCATCGCTTTAGTATCAGCTAAACTGGCAGCCGGTATGACCCTTGATGAATTACCTTACTGGCGGGACGGTACTTTGGAAAAATATACCCCATCCGGTGATTATGTCGTGATAAAGTTTTCCCGCTGGGCGTTTGAGAAATTCCACGATGCTGAAGACAGACTCGGTACTCAAATGCGTGCTGTCGGCGAAGTGATGAGTATCGGTAAAAACTATAAAGAGGCATTTCAGAAAGCCATCCGGTCTCTGGAAAACGGCCGTTTTGGTCTTGGTTTTGCCAAAGATTTCAACGAGAAACCGCTGGAAGAACTGATGAAAATGCTAAGTTTCGCAACCAGCGAACGGCAATTCATTATGTATGAAGCTCTGCGTAAAGGGGCAAGCGTTCAAGAATTATACCGCCGGACTTTTATCAAACCCTGGTTCATCGAGCAGATGAAAGAGATGGTCGAATTAGAAGAGAAAATCATCAAATATAAGGGAAAGAAATTACCGGATGAGTTGCTAATACAAGCGAAGAAAGATGGTTTTGCTGATAAATATCTAGCTAGGTTGCTCGGTACTAAAGAATCGAATATCCGTAACCAGAGGATAAAGCTGAGCATAACTGAAGCCTGGGATTTCGTCCCGGTTAGCGGTGCGGTAGATGCAAAGTATTATTATTCAACTTATAATGCCCCGGATGAGACTTCGGCCAGTAATAAACCTAAAGTGATGGTGCTTGGCGGCGGTCCGAATCGTATCGGCCAGGGCATTGAGTTTGATTATTGCTGTGTCCATGCTGCATTTGCTTTGAGAGATATGGGATATGAAACTATCATGGTTAACTGTAATCCGGAGACGGTTTCCACCGACTATGATACCTCGGATAAATTATATTTCGAACCATTAACCGTAGAAGATGTCCTGAGTATCTATCAGAAGGAAAAGCCTATAGGGGTCATCGTACAATTCGGCGGACAGACTCCACTCAATATTGCGGCAGAATTGGAAAAATTAGGAGTAAAAATATTAGGCACCTCCGTAAACTCTATCGATATTGCCTCCGACCGTGGCCGTTTCAGTCAGATGATGAAGAAATACGGCATTCCGATGCCCGAATCCGGTACCGCAATTAATCTGGATGAAGCGTTGGAAGTTGCGAAACGTATCGGGTATCCGCTTATCGTAAGACCTTCTTATGTACTCGGCGGTCGCGGTATGGAAATTGTCCACGATGAAGAAGAATTAAAATTATATGTTACTGCTGCTGTTGGAGTTACTCCGGACCGTCCGATATTGATTGACCGTTATCTGGAAAATGCTATCGAAACCGAAGCGGATGCTCTGTCTGACGGTACTGAAGTATTCATTCCGGCAGTTATGGAACATATCGAATTTGCCGGCGTTCATTCCGGTGATGCAGCCTGTGCCATTCCTCCGGTAACTATTCCGCAAAAGCATATTGATACCATTGAGGAATATACACGCCGTATTGCATATGAGCTCAAGGTTACCGGCGTGATGAATATTCAATACGCTATATGTAAAGACATTGTCTATGTGCTGGAGGCAAATCCGAGAGCTTCCCGCACAGTGCCGCTGGTATCTAAAGTCTGTAATATTCCGATGGCACATCTGGCAACACAGTTAATGATGGGACAGACGATAAGCAGTTTAAATTTGAAACGGCGGAATATTCCCCATATCGGGGTGAAAGAAGCAGTATTCCCCTTTAATATGTTTCCGGAAGTAGACCCTATTTTAGGTCCCGAAATGAAATCTACCGGAGAAGTGCTTGGTATGGCACCAACGTTCGGCTTAGCCTATTGGAAAGCTCAGGAGGCGGTGAACCAGATGCCGACGAGTGGTACTGTGTTGATAACGGTTGCGGAACGTGACCGGCCTTTCCTGGCTGAAGTAGCTCAGGAGTTTATTAAAATGGGTTTTAAACTAAGGGCTACCGTTGGTACACAGGCTTACCTCGCGGCTCATAACATTGATGCGGAGACTATCCTTAAAGAACACGAAGGGCGCCCTAATATCACCGATGCTATAAAAAATAAAGAAATCCAGTTAGTTATAAATACACCGGCCGGTAAACTGAGTAAGTATGATGATTCTTATATACGTAAAGCAGCTATAAAATATAAAGTACCTTATATTACTTCTTTAACTGCAGCTTCAGCGGCAGTTAAAGGAATCGTGGCGTATTGCAGCGGTGAATCAAATGTAAAATCACTGCAGCAATACCATGCCGATATAAAATAAGGCTTACGTTAACAAACAGGGGCTGCTATAATTAGCAACCCCTGTGTACTTGTTAGGTTGCAACGGGTTTCTTCAATTCGTTCGGTTTAAGTATTGGCAACTTTAAGAGAACCTACCTTATTTTTTAAGAAGACCTTCGTCTTAGTGAAATATCTAACTGTATGAGCACGGGTCCCTCTGATAAAATTGCGTGAGTTCTCTTTAATTTTCGGCCAGGTTCCCCTAACAGGTTTGGTTTCACCGGTGGGGCTGGTTTTTAATGCTTCCAACGAGGCTTCCCAGGCGTTATCCGTGATTAGCTTGCATTTTTCCAGGGCTGCCTCGATAATATCATGGTATCTTTTACCGGCTTTTTCTATGGATACACGGTAGGCTTCCATTGCCCGCTGCTCGGTGGCTTTCCGTTCATTAAATGCCTGCTTGACAATTTGCCGGTAGGCCCGATATCGCTCTTCCGCATTTATTGAGGCGGCTTTGCCATAGTCTTCTTGTTTTTTTACCGTCTTTTTCATTTCTTTATGTTTAATTGCCATATTTCACATCACCTCTTTCAAATGTTGTGTGTTAGTTGTCTTAGGATAAGGCTGTAGCATTAGTTTACCCGACAATGACATTTGGGGCATACCTTCAAGATATTATTGATTTTGACAGGACGCGTCTTTTGCCGGCATACCGGGCAGGATTTCTTCATAACCAGTAAAGTCCCCATTGCGAACCCCCTTTATTAAAATTAAAAAAGCCTTTCTCAGTGAGAAAGGCTTTAAAGTTTAGAAATATTCAGTCTAACGGTAACCCAGCTGTCGTATCCTATACAGGATTTAGATCTGCGGTTTTGCGTCCCCCGATTTCCCGGGGTTTGCCTTTCTCGGTGACTTATTCAGTTTTTAAACATACTCAATTATACATTAAATAAATGTGTTGTCAACTTGGTTTGATAAATATTCAGGTTAAGATTATGCCTGATACCAATAAGTAAGCACTATTCTTTAGTACTATAACACATCATTCATAAGGTATATGTTACTTTATTATCGGTTTTATTTTTCTTCTATGGTAACTTTAATCAACCTGTCATTTTTCTGAATTTTGTTGAGTACATCAGTTCCCTGGACCAGTTGGCCGAATACTGAATGACTACCGTTTAAAGACGGTTGGTCAACATAACAGATGAAGAATTGGGAGCCGTTAGTATCTGTACCTGCTCCAGAATTAGCCATCGAAAGCGTACCGGCAAGGTGCTGCCGGCTGGAGATTTCATCAGGAATATAGTAACCCGGGTTGCCCATACCGGTACCGGTAGGATCACCTCCCTGTACGACAAAGTTATCTATCACCCGGTGGAAAACGGTATCGTCAAAATATCCTTCCCGGGCGAGGAATATAAAGTTGTTAACCGTCTGCGGAGCATCGATGGGAAATAGCTGGAATACCATATCTCCGTAAACAGTTGTCATCGTAACTGTATACTGTTTATTGATGTCGATAGTCATTGGCGGTGCTGCGTCATAATGTTTCTTTGGCGCGGTCGGGGTGACCGTGATATTAACATATCTGAAACTATCTAAAACCGAGGCTAAGATACTTTCATTGCTTTTGGATGAATCAATGAGGGAATAAGTCCAGATTATGTAATAATAATAGCAATATGAACCGTGCACTTCAGATATATAGCAGTTTATGTCCCAATCACCCACATTATCGGTGAATTTAAAATTACCTGCGTAGCCAGAAATATTCTGTCCGAATGTAGTATTTCCCGCTGATATCTCTTCGAATTCCGAGACACCTATTGCCTGCAACAATTGATTGTAAAAATTATGGTAACGGGTTTCCAGAGATATACTATCCTCCGGAGTTAAGGCTATACTTACCGTAGCGATAATGCCTGCTTTATTATTAAAAGTACCGGACGCAGGGGCAGTATCCGGTGAACCTGCTAAAAACCGGTAAGATGACGACTGGTCGGTAGTCCAGTTTTGCGGATAATCGACAGCAAAACCGACTATCTCATTAACATAATTAGACATTGGAACACTGGTGGTTTTTCCGCTACAGGCCGGTAAAAATGTTACAAGTAATATTAAAACTAACGGAATTACTCTGAGTATTTTCATAAATGAGTGCCATCCTTATATTTATATTTACCGCTAATTATAACTAACCGGGCTTCCATAATAAAGACGGTAAATATTATTGGTAATTTATTTTTCTGCTTTTTAGCTCTTTGGAAATGAACACGAATGCGGTATAATGATATAGTTATGGGTTCTCAAGTTTATTATAGAAAATACCGAGCACAAAGCCTGTCTGAATTCGTCGGGCAGGAGCAGGTCACAAGGACATTAGCAAATGCGTTTAAAAGCGGCCGTATTTCTCACGCCTACCTTTTTTGCGGTCCGCGTGGTACCGGTAAAACCAGTGCGGCGAGGATATTAGCTAAAGCCGTTAATTGTCTGAATAATGGAAAAGGAGAGCCGTGTAATACCTGCTCAATGTGCCAGGCGATTACAGAAGGCCGGGCTTTAGATGTCATTGAAATAGATGCAGCCAGCAATACCGGTGTTGATAATATTCGTGATCTCCGGGAAAAAGTAAATTATGCTCCTAATGAAGCGCGGTACAAAGTTTACATAATAGATGAAGTGCATATGTTGAGTACAAGTGCCTCAAATGCTCTATTAAAGACACTGGAAGAACCGCCACCCCATGCCATGTTCGTATTGGCGACTACCGAAACCCATAAAGTATTACCGACAATTATTTCCCGCTGCCAGCGTTTCGATTTCCACCGTCTTTCACAGACAGATATCGTTAAGCGTTTGACGCAAGTTATTCAAGCTGAGGGAATAAATATTACTCCGGATGGATTGCGTTTGATTGCCGGAAGCGCCACCGGCAGTCTCCGTGATGCTTTGAACCTGCTGGAACAACTTACTACTTACTACGGTACGGATATTGAACTGGCCCAGATTAAGGCTATTCTGGGTATTACAGGCGACTGGCGGGCCAAAGAGTTAGTCAAGCAAATTGTGAATAACGATATCACCGGCGCCATTAAGACCGTCCATAGTGTGAATAATGACGGCCTGGATTTGAAACAATTTACTAGGGAAATTGCATCTGCCTTGCGAACATTGATGCTGGTTAAAACTAACGTTACGGAGTCCTTGAACCTAACGGGTGAAGATATTATTAGCTTTAAAGAAATGGGTATTAATGCATCATTAAGCCAGATTATTAAAGCCGTTAAGGCCTTTAACCAGATTGAAATAGGTATGGATAATTATTCGACAATGCCTCTTGAACTGGCGTTAGTCGATTCCATTCAGGTTTCAGAAGAAAAGAAGATGGTCTCAACTCAAATAAGTAACCAAGAACCGGTTAAACCAACTAAAGAAACATTACCGGCTTCGGAAATCAAGACGAAAGCGGCGAAAACTGATGTTAAGCCGGTCGCTGTTAATAACCCTCCACCTCCTACTGAAGAAAAACACCATGTTCAAACAGTGGAAGATAGCCCTGTTACTTCAACCTTAGGTAGCGAGGTCGAAAGACTCAAACAGAACTGGAAGCAAATACTGGATAATGCTCCGGTAGAAGTAAAACGGACAAATGCCGTAGCTTTGTTGCGCAGTTCGAGACCGGTGGAAATACAGGGAGACAAAGTAACTTTAAGCTTCCGGTATAAGATACACAAGGAAAATATCGAGAAGCCGGAAAACATAATAATTGCTGTAAAATTGGTTAGCGACTATTTAGGACGGTCATGCAAAGTTGTTTGTATTTATAGACCGGAAGATAATCATCTGGTAAAAGCAGCCCTTGAAATGGGCGCTCAAGTTACAAGCGTGGAGGAAAAATGAACCAGAGAATTTTGAAACAGGCGCAGGAATTACAGGCCAAAATGGCGAAAATACAGGATGAATTGGCTCAAACTACTCTTGAAGCTACTGCAGGCGGTGGTGCCGTGAAGGTGACTATCAACGGCCAACAGGAAATCCAGGCCGTTAAAATATCACCTGAAGTGGTTGATTCTCAGGAAGTAGAAATGTTAGAAGACATGGTGCTGGCTGCGATTAAAGAGGCTTATACCAAGTCACATGAGCTGGCCAATCAGAAGATGGGCAGCCTTACGGCCGGTTTTAATATTCCCGGCTTGATGTAAGGAGTAATTAGTTGAACCAGAATTCAACGACTGCCGAAGCTATTTCCCGATTGATTCAAGAGTTTAATAAATTGCCCGGTATCGGGCCGAAAAGTGCCCAGCGTCTGGCTTTCTATCTATTACGAGAACAACCGGAGCAGGCAAAATCGCTTGCCGATGCTATTTTAAATGTAAAACAGCAGGTCAAACTGTGCTCGGTTTGCTTTAATGTAACCGATACCGAACCCTGCGTATTTTGCCGTAACGAGCAGCGCGACCGAACTAAAATCTGTATTATAGAACAGCCTCAGGATATTCTGGCTATCGAACATACCGGTATTTATAAAGGTGTTTACCACGTTCTTCACGGAGCGATTTCACCTACCGAAGGTGTCGGGATAAGTGATATTCGTATTCGCGAGTTGCTGGACCGGTTCCAGAGTAATACCGTACAGGAGGTTATTCTGGCTACCAATACAAATTTAGAAGGAGAGCAGACGGCTCTGTATCTACAGCGCGTCATTACCCCGTTAGGCATTAAAGTAACGCGTCTCGCCCGTGGTCTGCCTTTCGGTACGGAACTGGAATATGCCGATGATGTTACACTGACCCGGGCTTTCGAAGGACGCCAGGAGTTTTAATTGTCCCGAGACCGATTTATTGGTGCTTGGAAGCTTATTACTGCCGAATTCCGCAGCACAGACGGAAAAGTGAATTATTTATGGGGCAAAAATGCTGCCGGTCTGATAATTTACAGTGCCGGCGGTAATGTTTCCGCCCAGATTATGAATCCGGACAGACCAAAATTTGCCTCGCGGGATAACTTAAAAGGTACGCCGGAAGAAGCTAAGGCAGCTTTCGATGGCTACCAGGCTTACTTCGGTACTTTTGAAGTAGACGAAAAAGAAAAGCTGGTAATTCATCATATTACAGGTAATCTATTCCCTAACGCTATAGGGATTAACCTGAAACGTTTTTATGAATTCTCCGAAAATGACCGGTTAACTCTCAGTACCCCGCCGATGTCTATGGGAGGCGAAAGAGTAACCGGCGTATTAGTCTGGGAACGGATTAACCCGTCGTCCGGTTATCATAGTTTTTAGTATATTTAAGTTAGTCGACAGAGTGAAAACAAATCGCTAATATATAGCCGGGGAGTTATATAGCCATTATGATGTGGTTGAAGAAAAACCTCGTATATATAGTAGTGATACTGACTGTTATCGTGGGAATAATGGTACCCGTACTTTCGCGACCAGGCACCATCGGAATCGAAGGTACCGTAAGGTATATAGATTTAGAAGGCGGATTCTGGGGAATTGTCGGTACGGATGGCAATAATTATGACCCCGTTAATCTGGAGACAAAATATAAGACTGACGGTCAGGTTGTGAAAATGGCGGTCGAGGTATTAAATGACCAAACCAGCACTCACCAGTGGGGAACGATAGTAAAGATAATCAGGATTGAGGTTATTACGACCACCCCCTGTTGAGACTAATCATTTTCCGGAGTTTACCGGGGCAGGAAGAAAATGCCGCAGCCACGTAATTACGAGACGCAAGCCATCATAATTAAAAAGACCAAACACGGTGAAGCTGACCGCATTTTAACTTTACTGACTCTTCAGCTTGGTAAAATCCACGCCGTGGCGAAAGGCGTACGCCGCCCGAAAAGCAAACTATCCGGTCACCTCGAATTGTTAACCTATACAAATGTATCTTTTGCCCGGGGGCATAATCTGGATACTATCACTGGCAGCCAGACGATTAACGCCTTTCTGCCTTTGAAGAGTGATTTGAATTTGACCTCTTATGGTTTATATATTGCTGAATTAACCGACCAGTTTACGGTCGAGCATATGGAAAATGCCGAGGTCTTCCGGTTGTTAATAGACACTCTGGAACGGCTCTGCCAGGTGAATAATAAAGAAATCACATTGCGTTATTTTGAAATGCAATTACTCAATATCACCGGGTACCGTCCCGAGTTACAGAAATGCGTTACCTGTCATAAATCTCTGGAACCTGTAGCCAATTATTTTAGCGCCGCTGCCGGCGGTGTCCTTTGTCCGGATTGTAGTCAGAGCCAGACGTTCCTTTATCCGCTTTCCGTAAATGCTTTAAAAGTACTCCGGCTTTTACAGAAAAGCGATTACGAGACCGCTATTAAACTAAAACTTAATGCTCAATTAGCCGGTGAATTGCAGGAAGTAATCCGCCGCTATATCAAATATATTCTGGAACGGGAAGTAAAATCCGTCGCCTGGCTGGACGATTTGAAACAAATGACCCGAAGTAATAGCGCTTAGTATTGGTAGTCTCCATCTTTTTGCGATATACTAATTAATTATGACTACTAGAAGCGATCGCATATCACAACAAAGGTTGGAGAAACTGGCGAAAATCCGCCAGCTTGGCTTCGACCCTTATCCCCGGACATATCACCGTACTCACACCGCCGAGCAGGCTGTTACTTTTTTAAAACAACAGGAAGAAGGCACGGCAGAAAAGGCAGAAGTCAGTATAGCCGGCCGGTTGGTAGCCCGGCGGGGGATGGGTAAAGTGTCTTTTCTCGATATCCGTGACGGCAGCGGTAAAATCCAGGTGCTTTATCAAAAAGATACTTTTAACGAGAAAGACAACGAGTTATTTAAAGAGCTCGATATCGGTGATATTATTGGTGCTAAAGGTATGGTTATCCGTACCAAGTCCGGTGAACCGACGGTTCAATTAAGTGGCTTTACATTGCTCAGTAAGTCTCTTCAGCCGTTGCCGGAGAAGTGGCACGGTTTAACCGATGCTGATATCCGTCAGCGTCAGCGCTATCTGGACCTTATCAGTAATCCAGAGGTTAAACAAAGGTTTGAAATCAGGAGCAAAATAATAGCGGCGATCAGGCAATATTTGAACGGCCGCGGTTTTATCGAAGTTGAGACTTCGGTTCTGCAACCTGCAGCCGGGGGTGCGCTGGCAAAACCTTTTATCACCCACCATAATGCTCTCGACCAGGACTTCTTCCTACGTATTGCTCTTGAGCTTCATTTAAAGAGATTAATCGTGGGCGGCTTTGATAAGGTATATGAAATCGGCCGGGTCTTTCGTAACGAGGGAATTTCGGTGAAACATAATCCGGAATATACGTTACTTGAAAGCTATGAGGCTTATGCCGACTATAATGACGTAATGAAAATGGTGGAAGATATGGTTTCTGCCGTTTGCCAGCAGGTACACGGGACAACCGAAGTAAAAATCGGCGAGCAGACAGTGAACTTTAATCCGCCCTGGCCGCGCCTTAATTTATGCGAATCGGTAAAACAGCACAGCGGTATTGATTTTGTGCAGTATCCAAAAGTGGAGTTATTACGGGGTAAAATGCAGGAAATGGGGATGGCTGTCGACCCGAAGAAAAACTGGGCGAAATTGGTGGATGAACTGGTATCGAACTATGTCGAACCGAAATTAGTGGCGCCGTGTTTTCTGGTGGACTATCCGGTATCTCTATCTCCGCTGGCTAAAACCAAGACGGATAATCCCAGAGTCGTCGAGCGCTTCGAAGCCTTTGCCGGTTGTTTTGAAATAGCGAATGCTTTTACCGAGCTTAACGACCCCATGGAACAGCGGCAGCGTTTCGAAGAACAATTAAAAGACCGGGAAGGCTACGGTGATGAGGAATGGACAGTGGATGATGACTTTCTCGAAGCATTGGAATACGGTATGCCGCCCACCGGCGGTCTGGGTATCGGCATCGACCGTCTGGTGATGGTATTGACTAATACTCCTTCAATACGTGAAGTTATTTTGTTCCCGCAGCACAAAGAAAAAGGATAATAATATGCTTGACATAAAATTAATAAGAGAAAATCCGGATTTAGTGCGGCAGGCTATCACCAACCGGCACGATAAAGCTCCACTCGATGAGCTTTTACTGGCTGATGTGGAACGTCGTCAAAAGACAACCGAACTGGAGGAAATGCGCCGTATTCATAAGGAAGCTTCCAAACAAAGGCAGCAAGACGAAACCTCCTTAGCCGCCAATCGTGCCCGCCGTGACCAGATGAAGATGTTGGAAGATACGGTAAACCAATTAGACGAAAAGATTAAAGACCTGTTACTGCAATTGCCCAATATACCCCAGCCTTCTGTTCCCATCGGTGCGAGTTCGGAAGATAACAAGGTTATCCGCTTCTGGAAAGAGCCGAGGAAATTAGCATTTACTCCTTTACCACACTGGGATTTGGGCGAAAAGTTAGGTATTATCGATTTTGAAGCAGGGTCGAAACTTTCAGGCAGCCGTTTTTACGTGTTAAGGGGCATCGGTTCCCGTCTGCAGCGCTCCCTTATTAATTTCTTTTTAAATTTGCATACTACCGAGCATGGTTATACGGAAATCTACCCGCCGTTTATGGTGAAAAAAGAATGTATGGTGGCTGCCGGTCAGTTACCCAAGTTTGCCGATAACATTTACCACGACGCCGAGGATGATTTCTGGTTTGTTGGTACAGCCGAAATACCTTTGACCAACCTGCACCGGGATACGATATTACTACCCGGCTCCCTGCCTATTCATTACGTAGCCTACACTGCCTGTTTCCGCCGCGAAAAAATGTCCGCCGGTAAAGACGTACGCGGTATCAAGCGCGGCCATCAGTTCGATAAGGTTGAACTTTACAAGTTCTGTGAGCCGGAAAACTCTAATGACGAATTAGAGTCGCTACTGGCGAATGCGGAAACTGTCTGCCGCAAGCTGGACTTACCTTACCGGATTATCGAGCTCTGTACCGGGGACATTGGTTTCGGCTCGACCAAATCATATGATATAGAAGTCTGGGCACCGGGTTGCCAGGAATGGCTGGAAGTCAGCTCATGTTCTAATTGCGGTGATTTCCAGGCTCGCCGGGCGAATATACGTTACCGCCCGTCCAATGACGCCAAACCTCAATTCGTCCATACTCTGAACGGTTCGGGTCTCGCTTTGCCGCGTATTGTGATTGCTATTTTGGAAAATTATCAACAGGCAGATGGCAGTATAACAGTTCCGGAAGTACTGAGAACTTATCTCGGTACGGATGTTATTAAAAAATATTAGGCGGTTAACTAAAAGGTTAAGCAATGAAAATTCTGCTGATATGCTTTTCCGCGTGGGCAATCGCTCAAATAGTGAAATTTATTGTAGGATGGGCGCGGGACCACGAGATTAATTGGAGCTATTTCGTATCCAGTGGCGGTATGCCTTCGTCTCACTCGTCGACTGTCAGTGCTCTGGCAACCAGTATCGGTTTAATATACGGTATCGATAACCCGTATTTCCCTATCGCAGCAATACTGGCTATGGTGGTAATGTATGATGCCGCCGGCGTCCGCCGGGCGGTAAGCCGTCAGGCTTTTATTCTAAATCGTCTAATGCGGGAAATCCGTCTGCAGAAGCCCCGTGAAGAGTTAGGGAAAGAACTCTGGGAACTTGTCGGCCATTCACCTTTCCAGGTATTTATAGGAGCGGCCCTAGGCATAATTATAGCCTGTATCTGGGTATTATTAACGTAAAGTCTTTAGAGACCGGCTAATTAGACGTTTCTTCTATCATTCTCTCACCGTATTTCAGTAACTCTACGGTTCTTTCCGGTGATATATTTTTCGTTTCCAGATAAATTTTCAGGGCTTCCATCGGTGTAAGCTCAGAGGCTGTCAGTTTGCCGAGTCGGAGACGGGTTTCTCTGGCGGTATCTCGGGCAATCGTAAAATATTGAGCTTCTTTCAAGGCGTTTCTGATTTCACTATCATTTAACCGGCTGCTGCCGGCTTCCGTCATAGTAATCTGCAAACGTACGATGGCATCCTTTAACGGCTGGGCGGTTAACGTTTGAATTACTTTTGCAGTAGGATTCATGTCGTCTGCGTCGACATCTACTTTTACCGTAACAAAGCGGCGTCCCGGAATATTTTGGAACTCGTATTTTACGCTACGTTTCCCTCTATCATCAGTTTCGATATCCAGAACGTAAAAACCTTTATCGTCTGCTTCCTCCCCGAAATCTACTCTTTCTAAGCTGCCGGAATATACCACCGGGGGATTATTTGCCAGTACCTGCTGTTTATGGATATGTCCCAGAGCGACATAATCGAAGGCCGGATTTTGGACGTTGCTTAATAACAGGCCATGTTCCACCCCTAAAGACATCGACTTTTCGGACCCGGGCAGCACTCCGGTAATCCAGACATGAGCCGTTAAGATTGCCGGTATTGAAGAGTCAAGCTCTTTAACATGCTTTTCGATAATGTCGGTCAGTACTTGTTCCATTTTATTTTTCAACTGCTCCGTATCGAGAGTTTTCATTTCTTCACGGGTAAGCAAGCTGCTCCGGCGCAGCCATGGGAGAGAAGCAATCTGGACAGTGCCGTTTTTGGTTGGAATGCGGAACACTGCAGGTTTGTTAGCAACATAAACGTTCTTGACTGACAGGGTATCGAAAATTTCCGTTGAGGTCGCCCGTCCAATGGCATTCGGTAAGTCATGGTTACCCACCAGCAGAAAGACAGGTATGCCTGTTTCTGCCAGCCGTTTGATACGTTTGGCGAATTCGCGTTGCTGCGTCTGGCTTGGTTCCCTGCTTTTATAGGCGTCACCGCAAAAAAGTACGAGGTCGACCTGGCGGTTAATGGCGAAATCTACCAGGTAATCAAAGGCCTTCGTAAAATCCTCGAAACGGGTCGATAGACCGGTTTCAGGATTCGTATGACCGTAGTTCTCTACGCCCAAATGAAGGTCGGCAAAGTGAATGATTTTCATATTTATATTATAGTTTAGCATAATTATTTACTCAGAGCATTCGAAAATGATTAGCAAAATTACTCTATTTGCGGTATTATCAATGTTAAAATAATAACAAATGGTATAAGTAATGGAAGTGCCGATTCCTGAAAATTACCCTGCTGAAAATTATTGCCTGAAACCGGAGCAGCTTATCGAAGCACCTCGCCGGAGTATGTGGTATAAAATACTCCATTGGGAGTACCTGCCGTTATCAGCTATCATCATCGTCACCCTGGTATTTCATGCTCTTTCTATAACGCGCCCGCCCACTATAGTCTGGGACGAGGTCTGGTATGTTACCGATGCGAGGTCGATAGTCCGGGGAGCGGGTGATATGCGCCAGGAACACCCTGCTCTGGCAAAACTTTTTATCGTTGCCGGTGAACTTATTTTCAATGGGTTTGCCAACCCGGAAGCCGATAAAGGAGTAATACTTACCGAGCCTATCAGCAGCAATGACCTCGTATTGAAAGTTAACGATGCCTCATTACTAAGCGGCGTTAACTATATTCGCATAGAAGACGAGCAATTAAAAATCGAGAATGTGGATGTTGCTAACAACGAGATAAGAGTTGCTTCGGACGGCCGTCATTTTGGGACTGTTTCATCGGGACACGAAAAAGGGCTGACTGTTTATATGTATACCGATAATGCTATCGGCTGGCGGTTTTTCTCGATTATTTTCGGCACGATTAATATTATTCTGATTTATTTCATCTGCAAGAAATTGCAGCTTTCATGGAAGGCATCGGTAGCGGCGGCTTTCCTGATGTCTTTCGATAATATGACTTTCCTCCACTCCGGTCTGGCGTTACTGGACGTTTATCAGGTGACTTTTTTGCTGGCTGGGTTTCTTTTATATCTGCACTCGAAATACCTCTCAACCGGAGTGGCTTTTGCCCTTAGTGCCTGTTGTAAGTTAGTGGGTGTATTCGGACTAATTGCTGTAGCCGCACACTGGCTGGTTTTCCGGCGGGATAAGTGGCCGTGGGCGGTGGGGTCGGTGGTAATTGCCGCAGTGGCTTTCGTATTCTTTACTATTCTGTTCGATTATTTTATTACCGGCCAATTCGTAAACCCGGTTGACCGGATTAAAGACCTTATGGTGCTTTCTTCGATTAATAAATTTACCGACCCGCCCCTATCTATATCAAGCCGTCCGTGGACATGGCTTTACCCGTTTATTTTCCCGTACACTAATGCCATTGTCTATTCTTACGACCCTCAGTACGTATCGTTTATCAGCTGGACGATTCAGTTTTTGATAGTACCGGTCTTCATATATTGGATTATTAAAGCGATGAAAGGAAATGCCCCGGCCAGGTTCGCTTTGATGTGGTTTTTCGGTACTTATTTACTATGGATGTCGGATGTATTTACCAACCGGGTTACCTTTGTATTTTATTTCTTACCGACAACTCCTGTGATATGTATCGGTCTCGGGATGGCTTTCTCCGATATCATGGACCGTTTGCGGGCGAAACGATACCGTTTGGGACGAGTGACACCGGGGATGAAAGCGTCTTATGCCGGTATTATTTTTTATTTTTTATTACACGCTGTGATATTTATTATCTTTAACCCGGCAATACCGACAATCATTAAAACCTGGTTACCGCCGTTTTATCTCGGGATTACTATAACCAGTACGGTAACCTTAAACCAATATTGCACATCCATGCTTTCTTCTCCGCACTCATGGCTGAATTATGCCGGCTGCGGGCTGATTGGAATCGGAGGATGGTGCCGAAAGTATTTCTGACCGGGTGGTAGTTTTAATGACGCGTTCGGAATAAAGTCAAATAGCTGCTTATTTATTGAATAACGTGGTTTTTAACCTTTGCCAGAATGGTTTCTTAATCTGTATTATCAAGTACATATCGCCGGGCGGCCCGCCGGCTTTACCTGGGGCTCCCATTTCTTTAAGTCTGATTCGCTTACCGTCTTTTATATCCACCGGAATTTTTACTATCAGGTCTTTAACTTTACCGGAATAATCATAATGGTATTTAACCTCGCCGCCTTGTTTTGCAGTTTCCGGTGTGATTTTTAAAGTATCAAAAATGTCTTTACCACGTTGCGGAATCTGGATACGTAAGAATTTTTCCAGTATGAATTGTATCATCCTGCTGGCAAAACCCGACTGTCCGGGCGGTATGGTCTGCTGGTTTCCGGTCTGCCGGTTTCGGGACGCATTATAGACATATGTCCGGAAAGAATAACCGGGCTGTCCGGAGCCCTGAAAACCCGGCCCGTAAAAATCACGGAATATTTCGTTCGCATTACGGAAGCCAAATTGCCTGGCGAACTCCTGTAATATCTGTTCGATATCCGAGCCGCGGAATATATCTTCCTGGGTGTGGGTTTGGCGGTACCGTTCGTAGGCCATGGAACCATAACGGTCACGAAGCATATCATAATCCCGCCGTTTGTTGGGGTTGGAAAGTGTAGCATAAGCCTCATTAATGGCTTTCATCTTGTCGCTAGCGGCAGGGTCATCCTTATTTCTATCAGGATGGTATTTAAAAGCGAGTTTACGATAGGCTTCTTTAATCTCTTGCTGGGTGGCCTTATTAGTTTTACCCAGTATTTCGTAATAATCTTTGTTATTAGTATTATTCAACGGTATATTTACATCACTATTATAATAAGATTAAATACTAAGGTTCATCTTTCTTACCGGCGGAATTATTTTCACCGGCACGTTTCCAGACCTGACCTCCGTAAGGCAGTTCCAGGAAATCTTCTCCGCTAAATTTTGCGGCTAATATTTGAGTTAATGATTTTATGGGGACACGTATCTGGTCCATCTTATCGCGTTCGCGGATAGTTACCTGACCGTCCTCCAGCGACTGGAAATCGACCGTAATACAGAATGGCGTGCCGATTTCGTCCTGGCGGCGGTAACGCCGGCCGATGCTCTGTGAATCATCATATTGCACATTCCATGATTTACGCAGGTCGCTGTAAACCTGTTTGGCGGTCGAAGCCAGGTTTTCCTTTTTGCTGAGCGGTAAAATCGCCGCTTTTATCGGGGCTAAATCAGGATGCAGGTGTAATACTACCCGCAATTCACCCTCGGCTATTTCTTCTTCATAAGCGTCACATAAAAATGCCAGTAAAGACCGGTCAACACCAGCGGACGGTTCGATGATAAACGGGACGTAGCGCTCTTTGGTTTCCTCATCGAAGAAGTCCAGGGTTTTCCCGCTGTGTTTGGCGTGTTGCTGTAAATCGAAGTCGCTCCGGTTGGCAATACCTTCCAGTTCGCCCCAGCCCATCGGGAAATTATAAGTGACATCTGTACAGGACTTGGCATAATGAGCTAAATCCTCTTTCGGGTGTACGCTTAAATTCAAGTTTTCCTTTTTTATACCAAGCCTGCAATACCAGTCGAAACGTTCGTTGACCCAGTAATTAAACCAGTCGGTATCTGTTCCGGGTTTCACGAAAAACTCCAGCTCCATTTGCTCAAATTCACGGGTGCGGAAGATTAAGTTGCTTGGGGTAATTTCATTACGGAAAGATTTACCCTGCTGGGCAATCCCGAAAGGGATTTTCCGGCGTGTGGTATTCAGGACGTTGGCAAAGTTTACGAACATTCCCTGGGCAGTCTCCGGCCGCAGGTAAACGATGGCGGCGGCTTCCTCCAGTGGGCCCATGAAGGTCTTGAACATCAAGTTAAACATTCGCGGCTCGGTAAGTTCGCCGTCGCAAGAGGGGCACTTATCGCCCTTCAGGTCGTCCTTGCGGAAGCGCATCTTACAACTTTTACAGTCCACCATCGGGTCGCTAAAACCGGATACATGGCCGCTGGCTTCCCACACTTTCGGATGCATTAAAATACTGGTGTCCAGGCCGACGACGTCATCACGTCCCTGGACGATGGAACGCCACCACGCCTGCTTAACATTGCGTTTTAATTCAACACCCAGAGGGCCATAGTCCCAGCAACTGGCTAATCCGCCATAAATCTCACTGCTTTGAAATAAAAAGCCGCGCCGCCTCGCCAGCGATAGCAGCTTATCCATATCTAGTTTACCAGGTGTCTGAGCCACAACGTCCTCCCTCCAATTATTATGATTTCGCTGACCGCAAAGCTTTCACCGCAATAAAAATACTAAATGCAATAAATCCAACCGTTGCCAGTGCGATAACGATGACTAAAAATACCCACATCGGCAACAGGTATTTATTAAAAGCCGCAAAATGAAATATATTCAACATCAGGAATAGAAAAACGAGCTGCAGGAATGCCGGTATATTGCCCGTAATAGTAATAATTGTTTCAGGTTTAACTGTGGACTCTCCGGCGGTAATCAGAGTAGCCATGCGCCGGGTAGTTTGGACGATAAAAAATGAAATCACTACTAAAACAGCCTGGATACCGATACCGATAGCCACGGCAAACTGTGGCAGTATCCAGCCATCGGCGGCGCCGGTATTATCGAAATGATAAGGAATCTGGAAGGGGAGTTTACCGTAATAGAGGAGAGCGGCAATAACAGCAATAACCAGCAGAACCAATGGTGCCAGAATGTACTTCCACTTAAAAGGTAAACGGGTAGAGGGCTTGCCCTCTCTGGCAGTGCTCATTAACCGGCGATAGAGAACGAAACCAAACCCGCCAAAAACACAAATGACAATAATTATGAATGCGAAAATAGCAGCCATTAACATAAAAAGTATCATTTTTTATGCTGGAAAGTCAAAGCTGAAGGGGAAAAAGCGTTTGGATAGAATATTAATCAAGCTTTCTACAGAACCTTTATAATTGCTTACTCATATCATTCTTGCTACAATTAAAGCTGTTTCAGGCTGGTTTTATTATCGGGTAAACTGTAATAAAACCCGGTTAGAATAGGAAAAGATAATGGAAGTAAAATACAATCCCCAGGAATTTGAGAAGAAGTGGCAACAGAAATGGGCTGACGACAAGCTTTATAAAGTCGATGAGAACAGCCCTAAACCGAAATGGTATGCTCTGACGATGTTTCCTTATACGTCCGGTGACCTTCATATCGGCCACTGGTATGCTATGGCACCATCCGATGTTCACGCTCGTTTCAAGCGGATGCAGGGCTTTAATGTTTTGCACCCGATTGGATTTGATTCCTTCGGTTTACCGGCGGAAAATGCAGCAATAAGACGCGGTATCCATCCTTATAAATGGACGATGCAGAATATCGAAAATATGCGTAAGCAGCTCAAGACGATGGGCTCTATTTACGATTGGGACCGGGAAATCATTACCTGCCTGCCCGAATATTATAAATGGACGCAGTGGTTTTTCCTGAAGCTATATGAAGCCGGACTGGCTTATAAAACAAAGGCACCTGTTAACTGGTGCCCCAAATGCCAGACCGTGCTGGCGAACGAACAGGTAGTTAACGGTGAATGCGAACGATGCAATACGCCGGTAGTGCACCGTGGCTTAGAACAATGGTTTTTCCGCATTACGAAATACGCTGATGAATTACAGGACCATAAAGGTATAGATTGGCCGGAACGTATTAAAATTATGCAGCATAACTGGGTCGGCCGGAGCGAGGGGGCGGAAATATCTTTCGGGCTGGATTGTCCCGGGGTAGAGCAGAAAGAAATCCGGGTTTTTACCACCCGTCCGGATACTGTACACGGTGTTACGTTTATGGTATTGGCCCCGGAACACCCGCTGGTGGAAAAAATAACTACACCGGAAAACCGAGCTGCCGTGGATGAATACATCAGTAAATCACGCCGGGAAACGGAAATCGAAAGATTATCCACCGAGAAAGAAAAGGATGGCGTCTTTACCGGGGCTTACTGTATCAACCACCTGACCGGTGAAAAAGTACCTATCTGGATTGCCGATTACGTATTACTAGGCTACGGTACCGGGGCTGTAATGGCAGTACCCGCTCATGATACCCGTGACTTTGCCTTTGCCCGGAAATATAATATCCCGATTCATATTGTTATTGCTCCGCCGGATTGGGATGGGCAAGCTATAAAAGAAGCATGGACTGAGGCCGGCACGATGGTAAATTCCGGTAACTTTAACGGAATACCCAATGAGCAGGGCAAGAGTGCTGTTTGCGATTATTTACAGGAAAAAGGCTGGGGTAAACGTACTATCAGTTACAAGCTACGTGATTGGTTGATTTCACGCCAGCGCTATTGGGGCGCTCCTATTCCGATGGTCTATTGCGAAAAATGCGGTATTGTTCCGGTACCGGAGAAAGATTTACCGGTATTACTACCGGAAAATGCCGAATTCAGACCTACCGGTGAATCACCCCTGAAATATGTCGAGAGTTTTGTAAACACAAAATGCCCTAAGTGCGGCGGGCCGGCGAAACGTGAGACGGACACTATGGATACATTTATGTGTTCATCATGGTATTTTCTCCGGTATACCAGTCCTCATTGTACCGATTCGGCTTTTGATCCGGCCAAAGTAAAATACTGGATGCCGGTCGATATTTATACCGGCGGCGCGGAACATGCCGTAATGCACTTGTTTTACGCTCGCTTTTTTACCAAAGCTATTCGAGACATGGGCTTGGTAGATTTCGGCGAGCCATTTTTAAAGTTATTTAATCAAGGCATAATTATTGCCGACCATCAGAAAATGAGTAAATCTCGCGGTAATGTCGTTAATCCTGATGAATACGTTTCGACGATGGGGGCAGATGTCGTCCGGGCTTATTTGATGTTTGCCGGACCGTGGGAGCAGGGTGGTGACTGGAACGATAGTGGTATCGCCGGTGTAAGTCGCTGGATGAACCGTATCTGGAATCTAATATTGGAAGATTTACCTGTCCCAACCAAAGCCTCGGAAGAAATCAGGCGGGAATTGCTGCGGGTTACCCATCAGATGATTAAAAAAGTTACCAATGATATCAGCCAAATGCAATTTAATACAATGATTGCTGCCTTTATGGAATACACGAATTACCTTATCAAAGTCAAAGATACGGGTACGATACAAACGGCAGATTGGAAAGATATTACCGAAATATTAATGAAAGTCTTAGCACCTACCGCCCCGCACACCACCGAAGAGTTGTGGTATCTAACTAATCATACCGGCAGTATTCATAATGAGAGCTGGCCGAAATGGGATGAATCACTAGTGAAAGAAGACGAGATTACGCTGGTTATCCAGGTCAACGGCAAACTTCGCGACCGGATTAACGTTCCGGCATCTATTTCGGAAGCCGAGGCTAAAAAAGCAGCCGGAGATAGTCCTAAAGTTAAATCATTCATCGATGGTAAGGAAACGGTTAACATAATATACGTACCGGGCCGGCTGGTTAATATCGTTGTTAAATGAAATTAAAGCACGGTATACCGTGCTTCACCTTGTATTTTCCCTCTCTCCTCGAGGGAGAGGATTAAGGTGAGGGTGACAATATGAAAATAGCTTTTATCGGCGGCGGCAATATGGGGGAAGCCATTTTAAAGGCTGTCCTTGCAAATAAATTAAGTATACCCAAAGAAATTACGGTTAGTGATGTGAGTGAAGCCCGCCGGAAATATTTGAAAAAAGAATATGAGGTAGCTGTAACATCTGAAACCCTGGCAGCTATTAATAGCGCGGAAGTAATCATACTAGCTATTAAACCACAGATATTAACTACCGTATTGTCCGAACTAAATAACAGAATAAAAGCCACGCAGTTAGTTCTGTCCATTATCGCCGGTGCGACTATAAAGAAAATTAGTGAAGGCTTGAATCATAAAAGAATCGTTCGATCAATGCCCAATACCCCCGCTCAAATCGGGGAGGGCATGACTGTCTGGACGGCTACGCCTGAGGTAACGGCGAAGCAGAAAAAGCAGGCAAAGACCATTCTCGGGACGATGGGACAGGAATTATTTGTTGAAGATGAGAAATACCTGAATATGGCCACCGCAATATCCGGCAGCGGCCCCGCTTATGTCTTTTACTTAGTCGAGTCGTTCGTTGCCGCTGCGGAAAAAGTCGGTTGGACAACTGAAGAAGCGGAAAAACTGGCTTTACAAACGCTGGTCGGAGCGACCCATCTATTACAGAAATCGGATAAGACATCTGCCGAATTGAGGCGGGCGGTTACTTCTCCCGATGGTACTACTGCCGCTGCCATCGAACAGTTTGAAAAAGGCAACTTTACCGGTCTGGTCACTCAGGCTATCGAGGCCGCACTCAAACGGGCGAAAGAACTGGGAAAGTAAGGCCTAAAATAATCATTTCCTATCACGTTGAAAAACGTAACACAGAAATACTAATTTATCCTATTCCCTCTTGCCCATTTTTAAGTTTTCGCCTATACTGACTCTAAAGACCACTTGGGAGGTGACTGATGAACTGGCTTGATATTGTTCTGGCTATCGTATTAGTCATTGGTATCGTTTTAGGCCTTAAGACGGGGCTGATTAAAATGGTGGTGTCGTTAGCGGGGTTGATTTTAGGTATATTCCTTGCCGGACGCTTCTATGTATCATTAGCCAATGTAATGAATTTTATACCTTCCGAACAGGTTGCCAAAGTAGTGGCGTATATTATTATTTTTGCGGTTGTAATGATAATTGCCGCGATTCTATCCTGGATATTAACCAAGTTTGTATCTGCAATATTATTAGGCTGGGTAAACCGCCTGGTGGGTGCTGTTATCGGCCTGTTGGTTGGGGCAATCTTCTGCGGTGCCATATTAGCTATCTGGGTGAAATATACCAGCGCAGGTGGAAATGCTATTAGCGGTTCTGTATTAGGCCGGTTTCTTTTAGATACTTTACCCCTGGTTATATCTCTCTTACCGGGTGAATTTGATACGATAAAATCGTATTTTCATTAAAAAAACAGGCAGGATATAAAATCCTGCCTGTTTACTAACTAAACTTAGTTTTATTATGCTTTCGGAGTCTCACCCGGATGGAGTTTCTTCCATTTCTCTAGAAGCTGTTCTTTAGTTTCCTCATGAGCCGTGTCTTTCTGAGGGGCATCTACCGGGCAAACACTGGAACACTGTGAAGATTCAAAAGAGCCTACGCATTCAGTGCATTTGTTAGGGTCGATAACGCTGATTGTATCTCCCTCGGAGATAGCGTTATTTGGACATTCCTCCAGGCAAGCTCCACAACTAATACATTCGTCTGTAATTTTATAAGCCATTCATTATTCCTCCTTCATTTATTTTAAATTATTTGCGTATTTACGGGCAAGTTAAAGCTTGCCCTGGCTTATTTTCTGTTTTAGTGCCTTAATTACCGGAGTAGGAACTAAGGTGTCGATGTTTCCTTTTAAACTAGCTACTTCTTTCAACAGACTGGAACTAAGGAATTGATAACGGAAACTTGACATAAAGCAAACCAGCTCAACATCCGGCCTGAGGTATTTATTCATCATAGCCATATCGAATTCATGGTCGAAGTCAGCGCCGGCTCTTAACCCCCTGACGATTACCTGGGCTTTCCTCTTTTTAACAAAATCAACGGTAAGTCCCCCGAAGCTGCATACCTCAACATTCTTCAAATGAGTACATGATTTAGTGGCTAATTCGACTCTTTCATCGGTAGTGAAAAGCAGGTTCTTGTCCGGTATTTCATAGACACCCATAATGACCCTATCGAAAATCTTAGACGCCCTGGTGACAATATCCAGATGTCCGTTAGTTATAGGGTCGAAGCTGCCGGGGTAGACTGCAATGGTGGTTGACAAGACTGAACCTCCTTTTTATATATGGCAATACAACTATCGCCGTGCCGGTGTTCTTTTACCATTTTCAACGAACCGTAACCGGTATTTAAAATCAAGTGCGGGGAGTGAGTGATAATTACCACCGTATTTTTACCGACCAGTTCCGATGCTGCCAAGTGGATAATTACTTCGCCGATAACAGTATTAGCATACGGCGGGTCAAGTATGATTATCCCGTATTCTCCTTTTAAAAACGCAATTGCTTTAACAACACTGCAGCAATATACGTGAGCTTGATTTTCAAGTTTTGTTTTCGCTAAATTTTGCCTAATTATATCACAACAACGCCGCTGGCGGTCAACAAAATCAGCTGAATCGGCTCCTCGGCTAAGTGCCTCAATTCCCATTGCTCCGCTGCCGGAGTACAGGTCAAGCACGCGCGACCAATCGGTTGCCATCGATTCCAATATGGAAAAAATCGCCCCTCTTACCAGATCGGTGGCCGGCCGGACCACTTCTGTTTTCGGGACTTTAAGCTGATGTCCCTTAGCTTTTCCTGCAATTACTCTCATAAACGTACGACAATTGAATTATAACTAAGATGAGGGTGAAACTCAAAAGCCACACATTCAAAGTGTCTCTGCAAGCTTCCGGACAGAGAATGCGGCATCATGCTTTATCGGCTTGCCGTGCCCGATACATAATGTATCAAAGTCCAGATTACTAATCTGGCGTAATGACTTCTTTACTGTGCTGGTGTCATAATTGATAATTCGGCACGGAATACGCAATCGAGTGTAGCGGTTATTTATTAAGTCGCCTACAAAAATAATTTTATATTTCGGGGAAAAAAGGCTGATACTACCCGGAGTATGCCCCGGTGTATTAATTACTTCAAGACCATCGAATACCGGTAGTACCTCTCCCCCGTACAGCGGAATATCAATTTCGGTTGTATCAAGACGCATATTCCTTCCTATACCTATTCGATTTAAGCTTTTTATTAGACTGGCGGTAAGACTGTTATATGGTAACGGGCCGATATCTGCTTGATGAACTGCTACCCGAGCTTTCGTTATTTGCTTAAGCTTGAATAAACTGCCTGTATGGTCAGGATGATTGTGAGTGATTATTATTAGACTGAGTTCTTGTTCAGAGCGACCGATATTGCGGATGAATCCGATTATCTGTCGGAAACTGTGGCCGAAACCGGTATCAATTAAGGTAAGTTTTTCTTCGACAATGAGAAACGAATTAACGCTATTTATTCCGCCGGTGGTAATTTGGTATAAGCCAGGTTTGATTTGCATATCGCTATAAGTATATTACACTATCACCGTTCGGCCAATCTATATCAGAAGGACTTGTTACAATCCGGTAATAATTTGCTATACTTAAACTATTGTGTAGAGAGGAAAAGAATGAGTAAATTTATAGAAAAATTAAAGAATCGTACGCAGATATCTCCGGCACCTTTAGGTTTTGGTAAGGTACCGGTACAGGAAAAGCCGGGAATATTACTGGCAGCCAGTATTACTGATGCCGGAATGAAGAATCTTACCGATTGTGTCAGCGGGGCTGATGCGGTTTTTCTGATATCTGATTCAATCGGTTCTCTTTTAAACACGCTCCCGAAGCTGAAGGATGAAGTTCCGGATATGCTATGGGGCGGCTGGTTACAAAAGGCTCAAACAGAAAAAGCGGACGCGAAAAACATGATAGCTGATTTTCTGGCCTTCTCACCGGAGACAATTATATTCGAAACTCCGGCCAAAGTTGGCAGGATATTAGAAATCGATGAATCTATTTCCGATACTCAGATAAGAGCCATTGATGACCTGCCGGTAGAAGCCGTATTGTTTACTCCCCGGCCGTATTCTATTAACTGGCAGTATCTCATAGCACTGCAAAGATTAGACAATCTACTGGCCAAACCTTTGCTGGCGGCAGTGCCTTCTGATATTAACGTAACAGGATTACAGATATTATGGAGTGCAGGTGTGGATGGTGTGGTTATCGAAGGCGGAGAGAGTGGGAAATTTAGAACGTTACGTCAGGAAATCGATAAAATTATATTTCCCTTACCGCGAAAATCGAAAAAGGTAGATGTAATGTTGCCTTTCATAAATACAACTCCTACTCAAGAATCAGATGAGGAAGAGGACGAATAGGGTTTAGCAGATTAAACAAGGTAAAATAAAACCGCTCATGGTAAGCTTGTCTAACCAGAGCGGTTTTATTTTATTATAGTTAATTATTAACTGGAACAGGTCATACCACGTTGCCAGGCTTTACCTTCGGTTGTAATAGACGGAGCTACGACAACCTCGGCATTGTGGAATTCCTTGATTGTAGAGGCGCCGCAGAAACCCATTGCCGTTCGGAGTGCCCCAACCAGGTTTTGAGTACCATCGGTAACGGAGGTCGGGCCAAACAGTATCTGCTGCAGATTGGCTGTAGTTCCGACTCTGATTCTGGTACCCCGCGGTAAGACAGGTGAGGGTGTTGACATACCCCAATGGTAACCTTTACCCGGGGCTTCTTTTGCCTGAGCGAAAATGGAACCTAACATAACAGCATCAGCACCGGAAGCAAAGGCTTTGCACATATCACCACCGTTAATCATACCGCCGTCAGTAATAATCGGTACGTAGCGGCCGGATTCTTTAAAGTAAGTATCTCTAGCCATCGCACAGTCTAATGTAGCAGTGACTTGTGGAACTCCGACGCCGAGTACCTGGCGGGAAGTACAGGCTGCCCCGGGTCCGATACCTATTAGAACCCCTGCAACGCCCTCTCTCATAATTTCCAGACAGGCACTATAGCTGACACAATTGCCGACGATAACCGGAATCGGTATAGATTGGCATAATTCTGATAATACAAGTCCCTTGTAGCTCTTTGAAACATGTCTGGCGGTAGTTACCGTTGATTGAACTACCAGCATATCCGCTTTAGCGGCTGTAATAACCGGAACCAGCCGTTTGGTGTTGGCTGGGGTAACTGAGACGGCACAAATAGCCCCGGCTTTCTTAATTGCTTCAATTCTTTTAGCAAGCAAATCTTCCTTAATAGGAGCGGAATATATTTTTTGTAAAATTGATGCCATTTCCGCCTGCGGTGCATGTACGATTTCGTCTAATATTTCTTGTGGATTATCGTACTTGGTTTGGACTCCTTCGCCGTGCAACACTGCCAGGATACCCATTTTACTTAATTGGATTGCGGTATTAACATCAGTGACCGCATCCATAGCTGCTGCAACAATCGGTACGTCGAACTTTAAGTTGCCGATAGTCAATTCGATATCAGTTTGGTCGGGATTAACCGTTATGTCACCGGGCATGATAGCAACTTCATCGAAGCCGTAGCAACGTCTTAATTCTTTAAATTTAGGTTTAGCCATTCTCGTCCTCCGCTCCATATTATTAAGTAAGAAATATAACAATAATATGGGTAAAAAGTCAAGATTAGTCCGTATTACCGTGTAAGTTGTTAGAGCGTAAAAAAATATTTTTCTGACTATTGACACGATACGGCTTTTCTTTGCTATAATTAGTTGAGTAAGTAAGTGGAATCCACAGGTTCGCTGGTTTAGTTCGCAATTCTATTTCCTAAAAAAAAACTCTATTTTCCCTCTGGATATTCTGGTTGTAAATTTTTATGCCAAAATATATTTTTGTAACTGGCGGCGTAGTTAGTTCCGTAGGTAAAGGCATTACCGTTGCATCTATCGGTACCATTCTAAAAGGTTGTCAGGTTAGTGTATCCGTACAAAAACTAGACCCCTATTTGAATGTAGACCCGGGTACGATGTCTCCTTACCAACACGGCGAAGTATTTGTTACCCAGGATGGTGCTGAAACTGACCTAGACCTCGGTAATTACGAGCGGTTCATCGATATTAATCTGACTCAAGAATCTAACGTTACTTCAGGACAGATATATAGTTCGGTGATTGCCAAAGAGAGACGAGGCGATTTTCTTGGTGGTACCATTCAAATAATTCCTCACCTGACCAATGAAATAAAAGACCGTTTTCGCCGGATTGCCGATAAGTCAAAAGCAGATGTTATCCTTATCGAAGTAGGCGGTACGGTCGGTGATATTGAGGGCCAGCCGTTTTTAGAAGCTATCCGCCAGATGAGAAACGATGTTGGCCGGGATAATGTTCTATTCGTTCACGTGACTTATTTGCCATACTTACTATCGACCGGCGAGCTGAAGACTAAGCCGACGCAACATAGTGTTAATGAGTTAAGGCGTATCGGTATCCAGCCGGATATTATAATATGCCGTAGCGATTATCCGATACCGGACGGGATTAGAGATAAAATTTCTCTTTTCTGTGACGTTGAGAAAAAGGCAGTTATACCGTTGCCGACCGTAAATTCTATCTACGAAGTCCCGTTGTTTTTAAATGAACATGGCGTGGGACAATTGGTTATTGAAAAGCTTGGTCTAAAAACAAAGCCTTGTGAATTAAGCCAATGGCAAGAGGTCTTAAATAAGTTGAATACCCAGAGAGAACCCGTTAATATCGCTCTTGTCGGCAAGTATGTTGAACTGAAGGATGCTTATTTTTCGGTACGTGAAGCCTTGCACCATGCATCTATATATCACAACCGGGCAATTAACCTGATTTGGGTCCAATCGGAGACGTTAGAAAAAGAAGACATCGACCCGGACATATTTTTACGTAATGTACAAGGCATTATCGTACCCGGCGGTTTTGGAATTCGTGGCATTGAAGGTATGGTAAAAGCGGCAAAATATGCCCGCGAAAAGAAAATCCCTTACCTCGGTTTGTGTTTGGGGATGCAGGTTATGGTAATTGAGTTTGCCCGTTATTGTTTACATACGAACGAACCAAACTCCACTGAATTTAATCCCAATACCACATATCCGGTAATTGACTTGATGGAAAACCAAAAAAGTGTTAACAGTAAAGGCGGGACGATGCGTCTCGGTAACTATGTCTGTAATTTGATACCCAACACTCGGGCGTCTAAGGCTTATGGGCGTAGTACGATTGAGGAAAGACATCGCCACCGTTTTGAATTCAATAACCGATTCCGTGAACAGCTAACAGCCTGCGGTATGGTACTATGCGGTTTATCACCTGACGGTGTTCTGGTTGAGATTTGTGAGTTGGTCGACCATCCCTGGATGTTAGGCTGCCAATTTCATCCTGAGTTTACCTCCCGGCCTAACCGGCCGGAACCGCTCTTCCGAGATTTTATAGGGGTTTCTAAGGACGTTTTACGGGAAGGTGCTCAGCCATCATTGCCGCTTTCATCTTAATATTGTAATGATATTATTTAATAAATAACGGAGTATAAATTAGATGCGTATATTTCTGGATACCGCTAATATCGAACAAATCCGGCAAGGTGCTAAGTTGGGTGTTGTCGGTGGCGTAACTACTAATCCTTCTTTGATGATGAAAGAGGGACTGGCGGACTACGAGGCGGCGGTGAAAGAAATTTGTTCTATCATTGCCGGGCCGGTTTCAGTAGAAGTGGTTTCAGAAGAACCAGCGGAAATGTTGAAACAGGCACGAAAAATGGCAAAATGGGCTCCAAACGTAATAATAAAAATTCCAGCGACTCTGGCCGGGTTAGAAGTAACATCAACTTTAGCTAAAGAAAAGATAAAAGTTAATCTCACGCTTTGTTTTTCTTTAAACCAGGCGATTTTGGGGGCAACGGCAGGAGCCGCTTTCATTAGTCCTTTCGTCGGCAGGCTCGATGATATTGGGCATAATGGTATGGAACTTGTTGAAGACATTGTTACGGTATATGATTATTATAATTATGCAACGGAAGTAATCGCTGCTAGTATCCGTCATCCGCAGCATTGTATTGCCGCAGCTAAAGCCGGAGCTCATATCGCAACGGTTCCCTATAGTGTACTAATACAGATGATGCAACATCCATTAACTGATAACGGCGTCGCCCGTTTTATGGCTGATTGGAAAAGTGCGGCGCAGAAATCAAAAAAATAGGGAAAGCTTAATGTAGTTAGGCTGTCGTGATTTAATATATCATTAAATGTTCTGTTCTATTAATTATTTTTAACTATTATTCAAACCCTTCTTAACTGGAGTAAAAGTATCCTTATTTAAGGCAAGGGATAAGCGAGGTGATTTATGTTAAACATTACGGAGTTAGAGACTAAAAGCCGGGAGGACCTGATTAATCTAGCCAAGGAGATGAACCTTTCCAACTACTCCGGTGCTAAAAAACAGGACCTGGTTATGCGCCTGCTGCAGGCACAGACCGAGCAGCAAGGGAATATATTTTGCAGCGGTATCCTGGATTTAATGCCGGAAGGTTATGGTTTCTTACGGCAACAGACCTTTTTGCCAAGTTCGGCGGATATCTATGTTTCTCAATCACAGATTCGCCGTTTCGGCTTACGTACCGGAGATATGGTTATCGGTCAGGGACGTCCTTCTAAGAACGGTGAAAAATACAGCAGTCTCCTTCGTGTTGAAGCGATTAATGATTTAGACCCGGAATTAGCCCGCGGCCGGCCTTATTTTTCCTCGCTTACTCCCACTTTTCCTGATCGTTTAATTAACCTGGAGGTGTCGCCGGATAATTTATCTACTCGTTTGATTAACATGATTGCTCCTATAGGCCGCGGTCAGCGCGGTATGATTGTATCGCCGCCCAAAGCGGGTAAAACAATGTTGCTAAAATCTATTGCTAATGCGGCCACTAATAATTACAGTGATATTTACCTGATTGTTTGTCTTATTGGTGAGCGCCCCGAAGAGGTTACCGATATGAGGCGCTCTGTAAAAGGCGAGGTTATCGGAGCTACTTTCGATGAGCAGGTAGAAAACCAGACCCGGGTAGCCGAGCTGGCACTGGAACGGGCGAAACGTATGGTTGAGAGCGGCAGGGATGTATTTATTCTTCTCGATGGTATTACCCGTCTGACGCGTGCTTATAATCTGGCAATGCCGTCATCCGGACGGACTCTATCCGGCGGTATCGACCCGGTAGCTCTATACCCGGCCAAACGGTTTTTCGGTGCGGCACGTAATACGGAAGAGGGCGGCAGTCTTACCATTATTGCCACCTGTCTGGTAGATACCGGTTCTCGTATGGACGACCTTATTTATGAAGAGTTTAAAGGAACTGGTAATATGGAATTGCATCTTGACCGCCGTCTGGCTGAACGTCGCATATTCCCGGCTATCAATATCGAACCTAGCGGTACCCGCCGTGAGGAATTGTTATTGGAAGAAACTACCCTCAAGCAAATCTGGCTATTACGCCGGATGGTCGGTATGATTTCACAAAACACCAATGACTTTTCCGAGGCGATGTCTAGAGTAATGGAACGCTTGAATAAGACGAAAACCAATACTGAATTTTTGGCTAATCTAAGCCGTGAATTTTAACCAAACATAACGAAATATTTTTAATGAGGCTCGCTTGATTCAAGCGAGCCTCATTTATTTTTTCGGATTTTGAAATGAGAAACAAATAACTTACAAAAGCATTACATTTTATATATTTATAAGCTATAATTGATTGCAAATCAGGTTACAACTGAACAACTCGCTGGGTAATTTAATCCGGAACCGGGCGAATCCGGATGGAGGAACGTTGTTATGGCAATTCCGGATAACGTATTAAAACAGGTGTGGGAAAGGGCCGGTGGCCAGTGTGAGTGCGAGAAGCGGACGCACAGTCATTTTTACGTGCCATGTGCTAAACCGCTGGTATGGGAAAACCGGGGGAAAAAAGGCTGGGGTGGTTGGGAGATAAAACATATCGATGTAAATAAGGGGGATGTTGCCTCTAACCTTGAAGTAGTGTGTATAACGTGTTTTGAGGCACAAGTCTAAGACTCAATTTGGTTATTTCAGACTGTTTTTCGATGATAGTAAAATTTGTTATTATCAATATAGTTATCGTTGATATTTAAAAAATCCACTTGGGTATATTATAATTATCATGAAAGAAACCCCAATCCGTCAGCAATATCTTCGTATCAAACACCAGTATCCTCAGGCGATTGTTCTTTTCCGTCTCGGTGATTTTTATGAGACATTCGATGAAGATGCCCGTATTACTGCCCGGGAGCTGGAAATTGTATTGACCTCCCGGGAAATGGGCAAAGGCCATAAAGTCCCGATGGCCGGTATTCCATATCACGCTATAGATAACTATCTCGCCAGGCTAATTAACCGAGGCTATAAAGTAGCTATCTGTGAACAGATGACCAAGCCCGGTGAAACAAAGGGAATTGTGCAACGGGATGTTATCCGCGTCGTTACACCCGGCACGGTAGTTGAGCCTAATCTCCTCATCAGTAAGGCTAATAATTACCTGGCTGGTCTGGTTTTGGATGAGAAAGAGGTCGGGGTGGCTTACGTCGATATCTCAACCGGCGAATTCGCAGTGACACAGTTGCCGATAAGCCGCTTAATCCCTGAAATAGAACGTCTTAAACCGGCGGAATGTATTATCGCTAAAAATGCCGACATTACGAAATACAACCTGACTGTGCCCGTAACTCGCATAGACGATTGGTATTTTGAATATGATATTACCGGGCGAATTTTACTCGACCACTTCAATGTGGCAACACTCGATGGTTATGGTTGTGCCCATTTGCCACTGGCCATACGGGCAGCCGGGGCGGTTATTCAATATCTGCAGGAAACTCAGAAAACCGTCTTAGCTCAACTGAATAGTCTAGCGACGTATTCTACCGAAACTTATATGGCACTGGATGCCCAAACCCAGCGTAATCTGGAGTTATTCCAGAACAACCTTACCGATGAGGCGGCAGGTTCACTACTTTCGGTTATTGACCTCTGTCGCACGGCAATGGGCGGCCGTTTGCTGAAAAAATGGCTGGGGCAACCACTGCTTGATATCAATAAATTGAATCAGCGTCAAGACGGCATCGCCTGGTTCGTAGAAAACTCTCTTTCCCGGAGTCAGACTATTTCTCTGCTGGACAATATCGCCGACCTGGAACGTCTGATTAACCGGGTTATTAGTAACAATGCCTTACCACGGGAGTTGATTTCATTACGGCGCAGTCTGGCACTAATCCCGGAGCTTAAAAAGGTTGTTAGTAATGAGGCTTTGTCGTCTGGAATCAAACCCTGCCCGGATGTAATCGCTCTTATTGAAAAGGCAATTGAAGAGGAGCCGTCATCAATATTGGGAGAGGGCGGGGTTATCAGGACAGGTTTTTCAGAAGAGCTTGATACCATCCGTTCTTCTTCGAAAAACGCCCGGCAATATCTGGCTAATCTGGAAAAGCAGGAAAGGGAAAAATCAGGTATTAAATCACTCAAGGTCGGTTATAATAAGGTCTTCGGGTATTACATCGAGATATCCCAGTCTAATTTATCACAAGTCCCTGTCGAATATATCCGCAAGCAAACACTGGTAGGCGGCGAACGTTTTATCACTCCGGAGTTGAAAGAATACGAATCACTGATATTAAACGCCCAGGAACGTATCACCGAATTGGAAACGAGTCTATTCCGGCAGGTCTGCGGGCAAATAGCCGGTTACAGCGAACCGATTTTAGAATTAGCCCGGGCACTGGCTAATACTGACGTATTATCCAGCTTGGCTGAAACGGCGGTACGTTATAATTATGTCCGTCCGGAATTGAGTAATGGGAACGAAATTATCATTACTCAAGGACGCCATCCGGTGGTTGAAAGGACACTGCTCAGCGGTAGCTTTATTCCGAATGAGACAAGTCTTTCTAATGAAGAAAACCAGCTTATCATATTGACCGGCCCGAACATGTCCGGTAAGTCTACCTATTTACGGCAGGTGGCGCTAGTTGTGCTGATGGCCCAGATAGGCAGCTACGTCCCGGCGAGTACGGCGAAAATAGGGTTAGTCGACCGGATATTTACCCGTATCGGTGCCGGAGAAGACATTGCCGCCGGACAGTCTACTTTTATGGTAGAGATGGTAGAGACGGCCAATATATTAAATAATGCCACACCGCGGTCGTTGATAATTCTGGATGAAATCGGACGGGGCACCAGCACTTATGATGGGCTTTCGATTGCCCGGGCTGTGGTCGAATATATTCATAACCATCCGAGGTTAGGGGCGAAGACACTTTTCGCCACGCATTATCATGAACTGGTGGAATTAGCCGGTTTGTTACCGCACGTAAAGAACTTTAATGTGGCTGTGGCGGAAGAAGGCGGTAAGGTTATCTTTTTATACAAAATTGTACCGGGCGGTGTGGATAAAAGCTACGGTATTCACGTTGCCCAATTAGCCGGACTGCCGAAATCTGTGGTGCACCGTGCTCACGAAGTGCTGGCGGAACTGGAAACCGAATTACCGAAACCTGTTAAATCATCGCGGTCTAGAAAGCCTATTGCCGAAGCCTCGACATTACAGCTATCCCTGTTAGGCCAAAATTCACCAATTATTGAAGAGCTGGTGAAGCTAGATATCAATTCGATTTCGCCTCTGGAAGCTCTCACCAAGCTTTACGAGTTACAGCAGAAGGCTAAAGAGGGATAGAAAAAGTAATTAGTAGTTTGTAGCTGGTAATTTGTAAGCAACCGGTTTGCGTTAAATATATATTCAATCAGGGTGATATATTTTTATGAATTGCGTTAATCAAATTACCAAGCCAGCTCTCTATCGGACGAGCTTCTATTCCATAAGACCGCAGTAAATCCGAATTGACCGATGCATCGTGTTCCATTAAAAAGTCTGAATTAAAAGACTGCTCACCGGCGGCGGCGAATATAGCCTTTTTATTAGTAGTGTGTTCTATCAATTCAAGAAATTGCCTTACCGTTATGGGTTTTAATGAAGCCGCGTTAATTCCTCCGGTGATATTAAGTTCCCCGAGTTTTGCTAATATACGGCCTATGTCGGTTGCTTCAATCATTGAAATACGTGCATTCAAGTTTGGCATTTTAAGTTTTTGCTCATTTTGTACGGCAATAATCAGGTCTTTTAAACGGTTGGTATTGTCGTTAATACCAAAAATGAAGGGAGGACGTACGGCTAAAATAGGAAACGATGCTTTTTGGAAGTAATAGGCTTCAGCATTTCTTTTCCCGTCTGCATAGTTAAAATCGTTTCTCGTTCCCATTTTCAGAATATATTTATGAGGGTCGAAATCGGCTTCACTCATATTAGGCCCGTTGGGATATACTGCAGTTGTTGAAGTCATTATGAGTTTCCCGATTTTACCGGAAAAAGCCTCCACTGCTACCTGAGCGTCTTTTGAGGAAAAGCAAAGTTGGTCGTAGACAACGTCCCAGGTCTGGTTTTGTCCAGTTACGATGTTCGATAGAGACGAGCGGTCTGTTTTCAATGCAGTAACCGATTCGGAGTATGGGATTTCCCGCCTGCCTCTGGTCGCCACAGTAACATTATGACCGACTTCGACTAAATATCTTATCAGCTCACGCCCGAAAAATCTGGTGCCGCCTAAAACTAATATTTTCATATCACTTTTCCTAATATTATTTTATTTCGCGTGTAATAGTATACCATTTATAATTAGTTTAAAAAAAAGAACCGTTTAACCGGTTATGTTGTCCATTAGACCATAAAATAATATCTAATAATAATTTTATACCTGGATTCCGGTTTTCGCCGGAATGGACTCATACTCTAATCCCCCAGCACTCTCGCTAGTATCGGATTAGAGACCAGTACTTTTGCCGGGTTAAGGCGGTATCCGGCATCTTCTCTTAACAGCGACCCTTCGATAACTAATCGATTTAATCTTTTCATTAGCGAACGGACGGTAGGTTCACCGAACCTTTCGGCCATTTCATCGATATCCAGTCCTTCTTGAAGCAATCTTAATCGTAGCATTGCTTCTTCGGCAGCTTTTTCTGCCGGAGGTAAAGTTTCTTCCTCGGTAACCTGTTTGGTAGGCCGGTTTAAATATGCTTCAAGGTCAGCTTTATTCTTGTACCGTTTGCCTTCAAAATGCGAAGCCGCCGCAGGACCTAAACCTACATATTCGCCACCTCGCCAGTAGTTCAAGTTATGTTTGCATTCGTACCCCGGCTTAGCGAAATTGGAAATCTCATAATGAATAAAGCCGTGTCTATCGAGGAAATCGCAGGCTTTATCGAAAAGTTTGGCCTGGATATTATCAGAGGGTAACTTTTTCGGAGGGTTCTCTGCCAGAGGCGTACCGGGTTCCAGCGAAAGACAATATAAGGACAGGTGCTGAATTTCCAGTCCGGTCAGGGATTCCAGTGATAAACGCAATGACGTCCAGTTTTGTTCCGGCAAGCCGATGATAAGGTCGGCTGAGATTGATTTAAAACCAGCCTGTCTGGCGTTCATGACGGCCGCGGTAGCCTGGTCGGCCGTATGGATACGGCCGACACTCTTTAATTCGGTATCGACAAGTGACTGCACCCCGATAGATACCCGGTTAAACCCTCTCCGTTTAGCAGTTTTTAAAAAGGCAGGGGTAGCCGAATCAGGATTAACTTCGATGGTTGCCTCAGCCATCCTTCTCAAATCGAATGCCGCATAAATGCCGCTTAATAACCGGTTGAGGTTTTCAGTACCCAGTATGCTTGGCGTACCGCCGCCAATATAAAACGTACTGCAAATGAGTTTATTATATTTTTGAGCTTCGATGATGACAGCATCTGCAAAATTGCCGATATATTCATCGGCTGAAGGGACGGAATAAAAGTCACAGTAAGCGCACTTTTTTACACAGAAAGGGATATGGATATAAAGTCCCCGCATTTTTCCCTCAATAGTGATAGATTATAAAATCCCTTTTAATCGTTCCCGGTTCAAGTCCAATACAGAATCTTTAACAAAATGAGAAAGAAAAATAATGCTCTAATCATCTTCCAGCTTGAGCAATATCAGAAAGGCTTCCTGCGGTACTTCCACCGAGCCTACCATCTTCATCCGCTTTTTGCCTTCACGCTGCTTTTCCAGCAGTTTGCGTTTCCGGGTAATATCACCGCCGTAGCACTTAGCCAGAACGTCTTTGCGAGTAGCAACGATGTCTTCCCGTGCGATAATCTTACCGCCGATAACTGCTTGAAGCGGAATTTCGAAGGTGTGCCGGGGGATGAGCTTTCGCAGCCGGTGTATCAATAAACGGCTTTTCGTAATTGCCCGTTCCCGTGTAGCGATAAACGATAATGCGTCTACCTGGTTGCCTTTGACTAGAATGTCTACCTTTACCAGGTCGCCGGAACGGTAACCGATAAATTCATAATCCATACTGGCAAACCCCCGGCTAACGCTCTTGAGTTTATCGTAATAGCCGGAGATTACTTCAGCGAGGGGGAAGTCATAGGTCAGCATAGCCCGGCGGACATCCGGGTGTTCCATACCGACAATCGTGCCGCGTCTGGACTCGGAAAGTTCCATTACCGGACCGATGTAATCGGAGGGTACAATAATCCGGGTTCTAATCATCGGTTCTTCGATGTGTTCGATTTGTTGCAGTTCGGGAAATTTAGATGGATTATCTATCATCACCGATTCACCGTCATGTTTTACAACTTTGTAAATAACAGAGGGCATCGTGGCTACCAATTCCTGACCGTATTCGCGCTTAAGCCGTTCGATAGTAATATCCATATGAAGCATACCAAGGAAACCGAGACGGTAACCGTAACCAAGGGCAGCCGAACTTTCCTTTTCGTAAATTAAAGAAGAATCGTTAAGCTGGAATTTCTCTAGTGCAGTGGTAAGTTTAGGATATTCGCTGGTATTGATAGGATATATGCCGCAAAAGACCATCGATTGGGCACGGCGGAAACCGGGGATAGCCGGTGTTGCCGCATGTGCCGGTGAGATAATAGTGTCACCGACGCTGGCATCATGTACATCGCGGATAACTGCCCCGAGGTAACCAACCTCGCCTGCGGAAAGAGACTCAGTAGAAGCTAAATCCGGTAAAAAATAGCCCACTTCATCGACATCGAAAGTCTTGCCGGTGGATTTCATCATAATCTTGTCATGAGCGGTTATTTTACCATCGAAAACGCGGATATGCGGAATAACACCGCGGTAAGAATCGTAATAAGAATCGAAAATGAGACAACTCAATGGATTGTTACTATCGCCTTTCGGTGGCGGTACACGTTCAACAATAGTTTCTAGGAGTTCCGGTACGCCGGTGCCCAGCTTACTCGATACCAATAAGGCATCTTTCGACGGCAGACCCAGCATCTCTTCAAGTTGTAATTTACACTCGTCGATAATGGCATTAGGCAAGTCGATTTTATTAATAGCCGGAATAATCTCGAGTCCGGCATCAATAGCCAGATAAGCATTAGCGATGGTCTGTGCTTCCACTCCTTGAGTGGCATCTACAAGTAGAATAGCCCCTTCGCAGGCTTTCAGACTGCGCGAAACCTCATAGTTGAAGTCCACATGTCCCGGAGTATCGATTAAGTTTAAAATATATTTTGCTCCGTTTTTAGCGGTATATGGGATGCGAACCGCCTTAGCCTTGATGGTGATGCCGCGTTCCCGCTCCAGGTCCATATTATCGAGAATTTGGGCAACATCGGTTGCGTGAATCACCCCGGTCAGCTCAAGGATACGGTCGGCCAGTGTGGATTTACCGTGGTCGATATGAGCAATAATACAAAAATTACGTATGTTATTCATTCTTGGGTGTTTGTCCCCATTTCAGTTTGGCGAATAGCATTAAACCGGAGAGACTGATAGCGACACTATTAGTGTAAATAATAGAAGGCCTGAGTAATATCAGACCGTAAATCAGCCAGAAAATACCTCCTAAAAGTAAGAGCAAGGTAAAAACAAGACTGATTTCCCGGGCACTTTTCAATTTAAAAAGACGAATTACCTGGGGAATCATAGCTGCACTAATCAGTGTGCCGCCGATAAATCCGAATAATTCTTCTAATCCCAAAGTCTTTTAACCATTCCTTTCTTACGGATATCTTGTAGGCCGGTGTATGAAGCTGAAATTATTATAACATAAGTAAATCAGGCTGAGATAAAATGTGCTTTGTGTTAAAATATAATTACTGATATTGGGGAGTATGGTAAATGTTCAAACTCGTTATTTTAAGACATGGCGAAAGTATCTGGAACAAAGAAAACCGTTTTACCGGCTGGACGGATGTCGATTTATCAGAGAAAGGCATCACCGAGGCCAGACAGGCGGGAAAAGTACTCAAAGAACAGCGTTTTATCTTCGACATAGCCTTTACGTCCGTTTTAAAACGGGCTATTCGTACGCTCTGGCTGGTACAGGACGAGATGGACTTGATGTGGATACCCGTATATTTTTCCTGGCGTTTAAATGAGCGGCATTACGGTGCCTTACAGGGATTGAATAAAGCGGAAATGGCAGCCAAGTTTGGCGAGAAACAGGTCTTAATCTGGCGACGGAGCTATGATATCCAGCCTCCCGCTCTGGAAAAGACCGATCCCCGGTATCCCGGTAGCGACCCGCGTTACGTCGACCTCCCCCAAAAAGATATACCCCTGACCGAGTGCTTAAAAGATACGGTTAATCGGTTTTTACCTTACTGGCATGAAACCATAGCTCCAGTCGTAAAATCGGGGAAGCAAGTGCTTATTTCTGCTCATGGTAATAGCCTGCGGGCACTGGTGAAATACCTGGATAATGTCGGTGAGAAGGACATTGTTGAACTGAATATTCCCACCGGTATTCCGCTGGTCTATGAACTGGATGATAACCTGCGTCCTATTCGCCATTATTATCTCGGCGATGAAGAAGCTGTGAAAAAGGCAATGGAAGCGGTTGCAAAACAGGGAAAGGCCAAATAATTAACCGGTAAATGCGGTGAGGAGGGGAAATATGCTGGAAGAAACTATTATATCCCACCTAATAAGGCCGGAAGATTTACAGCACCACGGTACGTTATTTGCCGGAAGAATGGCCGAATGGTTTGTTGAGACCTGTTTTATCGCTGCCTGTCGTTTGACCGGAAAACCGGAAGATATAGTCTGCGTCCAGATTCATGGCATGAATTTCAGGAAACCGGCTGGTAACGGTGATATTCTGGAAATACGAAGTAAGGTTGCTTACCTGAGCCGTACCAGCATCACTGTTCACGGAAGAGCCTATATTAATTTAATTAAAGTTCCAGCCGTTTCCGGTATGATTACTTTTGTTACGGTAAATAAAGAAACCAGACCTTACGCTCACGGTATGGTTTTGCCGGAAGAATATATCGCCGAAAACCGTGAAATTTACCAAGAAGCAATAAAAATAAGAACCTCAAGATAAACTATCAATTTATATAGTTAACGGTAAATATTCAATAATTATAATCAAGTCTTTTAATAAACTTCCCACGACCTTACGGTCGGGGTATTAAGTTAGGTAACAAATAATTGTAATATTCTTCTTGTAAATATTGTAACGCATCCGGCATTATTACGTATATTATTTAGAAACTAGTTACAGGGGTAACCAAAATGCTGGAGCGAAGAAGTATTATTTTATTAGTTGCCATTGTTGTGTTAACACTGGCGGTCGTGGTGGGTTGTGTTTCTTCTGCAAACAGCAGCTTCGTAATTGATTTTAGCGGGTTATTGTCCTGATATTCGCTGTAGTTAAGCTATTTTTATGGGACAAATAGCATTGAGAAACAGGTCCGATTACTGCTATAGCTTATTTAATTAGCTCTACTTTGAGCATATTTGTTGTTCCGGCCTGGCCGATGGGAATACCTCCGGTAATGATGATTAAATCTCCCGGCTTAACTATTTTAAGGTTGCGGCATTGTACTACAGCAGTTTCGAACATATTGGAAACCCTGGTTATTTTTCGGCCGCGTATGGGGAAAATTCCCCAGCATATTTTTAACTGTCCGCAGATTTTATCTGTCGAGCTGATAGCCAGTACCGGTGCTTGCGGACGAAAACGGGATACTCTGCGGGCGGTGCTGCCGGATTGTGTATATGCAACAATGGCTGCTGCTTTCAAACTAAAGGCGGTATGACAAGCATTGTAGCTGATAAGCTCATCGGTTTCCGGCTCTATCCAACCACCTCTTTCAGTTAATATACGTTCGTAGGGTAGCTTTTTTTCAGCTTCAAGGGCGATACGAGCCATCATGGAGACGGCTCCCAGAGGATATTTACCGATAGCTGTTTCCGCCGATAGCATCACGGCATCGGTACCATCAAAAATAGCATTGGCCACATCAGAAGCCTCAGCACGGGTCGGTCTGGCAGTGTTTATCATCGATTCGAGCATTTCAGTTGCGGTAATAACGGGTTTTCCGGCCCGGTTGCATTTAAGGATGATGTCTTTTTGTAAAAGGGGAACTTTTTCAAGAGGAATCTCAACACCAAGGTCGCCTCTGGCTACCATAATGGCATCGCTGGCGTCGAGTATGCTATCGAGATTATGTACAGCTTCCTCACGTTCTATCTTAGAAATAATAGGTATGTCAGCCCCATTTTCCCGTAATAATATTTTAACGTCTTCAATATTTCCTGCGCCGCCGACAAAGGATAACGCCAGGAAATCAGGTTTCTGCTGGGCAGCAAAAAGAATATCCTGCTTCATCGCCGGGGTAATGAAGGGAGCGGAAACATGTCTCCCGGGAACGACTAATCCTTTACCGGTTTCTAGCAAGCCTCCAATTAATACACGGCACTTTATATCTGTCTCGCCTGTTTGGTTTACCTTTAATGACAGCTTTCCGTCTGCCAGCAATATTATATCGCCACGGCGTACGTCCTGGGGTAGTTCCGGCAGGTTAATCGGTAACCTTTCGGCATTACCTTCTATGTCTTGAATGGTGAGGATAACCGTTGCCCCTTTTTTTAAGATTACCTGATTGTTTGTTATACGACCTATACGATATTTAGGGCCGGGTAAATCCATCAAAACTGCCACGTTGAGCTCGTATTTACGGTTTAACCTTTTTATAGTCTTAAGGTAGTGGGCGTGTTGTACCAATGTTCCGTGGGAAAGATTCAGCCTGGCTACATCCATTCCTGCCCGGATAAGCCTCTCTATCATTTCCGGTGTATCGGTGGCAGGACCTAAGGTGCATACTATTTTGGTACGTCGGTTAAAATGGTATGGAATCATTATACGAATAATAATACCACGAAAGTGTCATGTTTTGTGAGGGCGATGCTAAAAACAAAAGAGGCGGGTATATCTGTGAAGTGACCCCCAAAAGTTAGACACTTTTATTATAGGGCAGTAAGGGCTTGTCGTCGGTGAATAGCGGGCGG
>JAFGLR010000028.1 GCA_016927955.1 Dehalococcoidales bacterium | reverse complement strand
TCCCCCTTTTAAGGCAACCACTATTTATCATTGTTTGCCTCTGTTACGGGGAGTATATCTTTTTTGGCACTGCTATGCAACAGAACCATTAGGGGAAAGTTTTTACCGGGTAGAAATCCAAGGGAAATGTTTTTCCCCGGGCTTGAAGATTTAAGGGATACCGTATTTTCCGGTAACCGAATCGAGGAAAACGGCCAGATGGGGCGGTAAATAAGTGAAGACTATAAAAGCAGCTGCCATGATTATTATCAGCGCCAGACCAAGGCTGTTTAACCATGCCGGTAAAATCATGATTGTTGAGAGACGATAGCTGATTAGCTGGCTGACCGCTATGGCAATAATAAAGGTAAGGATATCCACGGCCAGTATTTCATGACCTAGTATTGCCGTGTAGGAATAGAATATTAAAGCAATTACAGCGGGAATGCTGTAGATACCTATTGCCTTGGCGAAAAAGAAATTGCGGAAAGATTTATTCAGATAAAAATACTCGAAAATCAAGTAAAAAGCAGCTGCCCAGAAACCGATTTTAAAGTGTTCCCAGACACTCTCGTTTACGGCGGCGATTGCGCCCACCGGTGCCCATTTCCCTGCCAGTTCGAAGAGGAAGTGCAAGAACGAACCGACTATGGAAATAACGGCGATGCCGATAAATTCCCACTTGCGTACTGATTTGCTCACAGCAGTTCTCTTGATTCGTATTATATCATATGCCGCAAACAAGTTATGTTGAATATATTTTTTACGCAGGGTATGCTGTTAATAGGAGTTAAAAGATGAAACCACCGGTGCTGTCCTTCGATTTAGGGGGCACGAAGATTTTGGCGGCGCTTGTCCTGAATAGCCGGGTTGAATTCAGGGACTATTCACTGACGCATGCTGAAGAGGGGCCGCAAGCGGTTATTGAATATATCTTTAAAGCAATCGACAGGGTGTTGAAAGAATCGGGTTTGGATATTACGCAGCTTCACAGCATTTCCATAGCTTCTGCCGGAGCGATAAATACGAAAAACGGCATCGTGACTTTGTCTCCTAATCTGCCCGGCTGGCAAAATATACCGCTGGCAGAGAAAATACAGAAAAAATATCCGGTTAGCGTGTTTTTGCTCAACGACGCTAATGCGGCGGCTATTGCCGAACACCGTTACGGAGCGGGACGAGGTACCCGGCATATGATTTACATAACAGTGAGTACGGGAATCGGCGGGGGCATTATCATCAATAATAAAATTTACGAAGGTGCTTCCGGGGGCGCCGGTGAAATCGGGCATATGAGTCTCGATGCCAAAGGCCCGAAATGTAACTGCGGCAATACTGGCTGCATGGAGACACTGGCTTCCGGTACGGCACTGGCGAAAGAAGCAAAAAGGAGAATTAAGGGTGGGGAGGAATCCTTACTTTCCGGAATGGTAAAAGGAAAGATTGAAAAAATAACCGGCAAGGAAATCGGCGAAGCCGCCGAAAAAGGCGATGTGGTAGCAATAGCCTCAATTAATCGCATCGCCGGGTATTTGGGAGTCGGGTTGGTTAGCCTTGTCAACATATTTAATCCGGAAATGATTGTCATCGGCGGCAGCGTAGCTAAACTGGGAGAGAGACTGCTAAGTCCTGCCCGGCAAATAGTACGGGAACGGGCTTATCCGCTGCACGCATCCGCGGTAAAAATTGTGCCTGCACAACTGGGTGATGATGCAGGGATAATCGGGGCAGCGGTGTATGCCATGCAACAGAAGCCTTTTAAGCCTCCGACAGCACTTTGAGTTTTCCCAGCATCTTTTTCAGATTGGCTTTTGAACTGAAGCGGGCAAAAAGCCCGATAAATTTGCCGAATATTCCATACGGCATCTTGATGTCTTCCATATAGGTAAATCGGCTGCCGGATGGGGTAGTCGCTATAGTCCAGAATTGCTCGTAACCCTTCACAAAATTGCCGGAGGTTATCTTGAAAGCTAGCTTCTCATTTTGTACCCATTCCGTTATAACGAAGTTAAGTTTCATCAGTGTAGCAGATTTTTCCTCGAAATAAAACGTTGTGCCTGTACCATTCCGCTGCTCGCCGGTATATTTAAATTGCTTCATTGGCTTATACCACTGCAATATTTTGTCGGGTTCGATCAGGAACGGCCAGATTATTTCTTTGGAAACGGCGATGTCGATAGACTTTTGGACTTTTATTACAGCCTCCTTATCGGTGGAAGTTACTTTCTGGCGAAAGGGACTTAAATTTACTCCGGCTCATTGATTTTGTCAATACCTAGGGTATCAAGGTATTGAATTGCTACTTTGACACTTGCTTATTCATTCAACTAGAATTCTAACTATATGATGACCAGTGATGAAGTCCGCTCTGCCTTTCTTAAATTCTTTGAAGGTAAAGACCATAAAGTAATTCCCAGTTCGTCTTTGATCCCGCAGGGAGACCCTACGCTGCTACTCACCACGGCGGGAATGGTACAGATAAAACCGTATTTTCTGGGTGAAGCCGTACCGCCGAATCCCCGTCTGGCTTCCTGCCAAAAGTGTTTCCGGATGACGGATATCGATTCTGTGGGTGACACTACTCACTGTACGTTCTTTGAAATGCTGGGTAATTTCAGCGTCGGTGATTATTTCAAGAAAGAGGCGATTGCCTGGGCATGGGAATTCGTTACGAAGGAATTAGAACTGCCGCCGGAGCGATTACGGATTACCATTTACCTTGATGATGATGAGGCTTTTAATATCTGGCGCGGTATCGGCATCCCTGAAAATATGATTTCCCGTATGGATGCTAAAGATAATTTCTGGGGTCCGGCCGGTAATTCAGGACCGTGCGGACCGTGCAGCGAAATACATTATGATTTCGGAGCGGACAACGGTTGCGGTAAGCCCGATTGCGGGCCGGGCTGCTCATGCGGACGGTTCGTCGAAATCTGGAACCTGGTTTTTACCCAGTATAACCAGAATAAGGACGGAAAACGTAACCCGTTACCCAGGCCTAATATCGATACCGGAATGGGTCTGGAACGGGTAGCTTCGATTATGCAGGGCAAACGCTCGATTTACCAGACCGATTTATTCGTTCCCTTACTGGATAGAATCGCCGGGATATCCGGTAAAAAATACGGTGTCAGCGAAGAGACAGACCGGGCAATTCGGGTAATTGCCGAACACAGCCGCGGTATTACTTTCCTTATCGGGGATGGGGTAGTACCCGGCAATGACGGTAGGGGTTATGTGTTGCGCCGTTTGTTACGCCGCACGTCGATATTCGGCCGGCGGCTCGGTCTGGAAAAGCCGTTCCTTTCCGAGATGGCAAAAGTAGTTATTGGAAAGATGGGCAAGGCCTACCCGGAAATCAGCAAACGGCAGGACTTCATCTTAAAAGTTATCGAGATGGAAGAAGCCCGCTTCCAGCAGACCTTAAATACCGGATTGGAACTCATCGAAGAAATCCTGGGAAAAAACGGGGAAAAGAAAGTTATCTCCGGTAAGGATGCCTTCAAGCTTTATGATACTTACGGATTTCCTGCTGAGCTGACGGAAGAAATCGCTACCTCGCGCGGTTTTACCGTCGATTTAGATGCCTTTGAAAAAGAGATGGCGAAACAGCGGGAGAAAGCCCGTGCCAGTCACAAGTTCGAGTGGGCGGATTCGGCAATAGCCGGTCTGAAAGATAAGCTAAAATGTGAGGCGACCAACTTCGTCGGTTATGATAGCCTGAAGAAGAAAGCTTCCATTCGGGCATTATTGATTGACAGTGAATCTGCCGGAACGCTCGGTGACGGACAGGAGGGCGGTCTGGTTCTGGATAATACCCCGTTTTACGGTGAGATAGGCGGCCAGTTAGGGGATACCGGTGAAATTATCGGTTCATCCGGACATTTTCAGGTGACGAATACTGTTCACGGTCCGGCGGGCATCGTGATTCACCAGGGAAAGGTTAACGAGGGGATATTAACCGTTGGTGAAGATGTAGAAGCAATGGTGGATGCCGAAAGACGTTTCGATATTGCCCGGAACCATACGGCAACTCACTTATTACAATATGCGTTACGCAAGGTATTAGGCGAACATGTACAGCAGCGCGGCTCAATGGTAGCTCCCGACCGTCTCCGCTTTGATTTTTCCCATTTGACGCTGCTTTCGGAAAAGGAACTCAAGGAAATTCAGTATATTATTAATGCCGAGGTCAGGCGTAACCACCCGGTTTATGCCGAAGAATTAAACTACCGGCAGGCACTTGATGAAGGAGCCACGGCTCTATTCGGCGAAAAATACGGTGATACAGTAAGAGTATTAAAAATAGGCAAACCGCCGGTAAGTATGGAATTATGCGGTGGAACTCATGTCAGCGCCACCGGTGAAATAGGTTATTTCCTGATTGTATCTGAAAGTAGTGTTGGTGCCGGATTAAGGCGTATTGAGGCTATAACCGGACGTGAAGCGGAAAATTACATCGACCGACAGTTTACCGAACTCAACAGAATAGCTCGCATAGTAGCCGCACCGGTCGATGAAGTGCCTGGAAAAGTAACCGGTCTGGTTGAAGAGTTGGAAGCAGAAAAATGCCGAACGCTGGCTCTGGAAAGAGAATTATCCAAGCAGGCGGTAAATGCCCTGTTGAATCAGGTGGAAATAATAAAGGGTGTTAACATATTAGCCGGGAAGGTAGATAACGCCCGGCCGCAGATGATGCGGGAAATGGGCGATATGCTGCGTGATAAATTAAAGAGCGGGGT
>JAFGLR010000027.1 GCA_016927955.1 Dehalococcoidales bacterium | reverse complement strand
TTGTCCAAAGAAGATTTGGAAGACCTCCGTTGTGGTAGCTTACTCCATGACGTTGGTAAAATCGGGGTCGACCAGCTAATCCAGAATAAACCCGATAATCTTACACCGGTCGAATATGAACAGATAATGCAACATGTTCAATCAGGAGTAGGTATCGTCCGGCCGGTTGTTAAAGAAAAAGTAGTTCAAATGATTGAACACCATCATGACCATTATGACGGTAGTGGTCATAACCAGTATTTGGTAGGAGAAGATATACCATTGGGTGCCAGAATCATTGCAGTAGCCGATGCTTATGATGCCATGACTTCGGACCGTCCTTACCGTCCCGCAATGACTCGAAAAGAAGCTATGGAAGAAATCCGCAGATGTACCGGCACACAATTTGACCCTATAGTAGCCGCCAAGTTTTTAAACATACCGCCCGATGATATTAACCGAGTTTCTTAATACTTATTTAATCGTATCAAAAGATATTGACAATATTAGCCGCTATTAGGGAATTAATTGATTTTTTATAATATATCAATTAATTATTTGTTTTAACCAATAAAAAAAGTATTGACAATGTGCGTAATTACACCATAGAATTTTTATAGGTAGGTTTATTATTCTTAATAGAGAGGCTCCTTTACATGAAACGCAATTGGCTAATGGGAATAGCAGTTGCACTTTTGTTATTACCCGAACCGTTTACTACGCCTTTTGGAGCAGTACTTTTAGCCGTTTCTTTCCTTATACGCAAGCAGCGTAAGGACAAGTTAAGCGACCTGGAAGTTCTGGTTCGGCGTTATCTACAATATAAAGAAGTCACCGGATTCCAACGCCTTGGCCACTTAACAAAACCTGTTATCGTTCACCGTTTAGTTAATGATGCACGAGCGCTACGAATGAATACTGCTGATAATTTTCACAACCGTTCATATAATTATCAAATGAACACCTTAAATACAAACCGTTACGGTTATACTAATCAACATGTAACGCCATGGCATGATGATTTGGACAAGAAGACCCGAGCAGTATTTCAACGCCAATATATAACTGACAGCCGCAGGTTGAATAATAACACAGCCCGGCATATATTACGGGCCAGCTTCCCGCAATATAATGCTGCACCCAGTGAACAAGAGAAGGTTGTATACCACACTATCAGAGCATCCCAACCGGCAAATGTTTATCATTCCGGATTAAGACCTATCGGGCCTATTTATCAACAAAAAGTTATCCACCATACCTTAAAAAGGGCTTAGTTATCTTTTCTAATCAATATTTCTATATTGACGCGTAACGCTCACCTGCCGAATAACCACTATCTTTGATTTATTAAATTTAGTACAGAGGAAAATATGATTGAATCATTGCATAATATAGCATACGCCGAAAAATCGGCGAGACAAAAGTTGGATATTTATTTTCCATCCAGCCTCGCAGGACCCTGGCCTGTAATTCTATTTCTACACCCAGGCGGATTTACCGAAGGAAGTAAAGACATGGTAAAGTATCTTCTTAATACTTCATTAAACAAAGGATATGCCGTGGTCGCTGCTAATTACCGTCTGGCTAATGAAGCTCTTTTCCCGGCACAAATATATGACGCTAAAGCCTCTGTAAGATGGATTAGGGCAAATGCCTCCCTATATAATCTAAATCCTGCTAAGATTGCCGCCTGGGGTATATCAGCCGGTAGCGTACTCGCTTCTCTATTGGGTACGACAGCTGGAGTTAAAGAACTTGAAGATTTATCAATGGGCAACCCTTTTCAATCCAGCGGGATTAATGCCGTAGTCGCACTAATAAGCCCGATGGACTTTAATAATATAGATTCGCAATTGGTCAGCATGGGTAAGATGCCAATTCATGATAATGAAACTACCGGCTTGTCTTTGATATTAGGCGGAAAACTATCAATATATCCAAAAAGGGGTGCAACCATCAGTCCGATGACTTATATATCTGCAGATAGTGTACCGTTTTATCTCCAGGCAGGAACTGCGGATGAAATCGTCCCCTACTTACAGAGCGTCAATTTTGCCAAGGCATTAACCGCAGCAATAGGTAAAGAAAATGTAGTGCTTAATTTGGTCGAAAACGCTAACCATTTCGACTCTATTCACTATTCCCGGGAAAATCTTGATAAAGCCCTGAGTTTTCTGGATAAGCATTTGAGAACTTAATCCCTGGCCGGATAGTCCTTATATGCCTCTATAAGTTTACCTGTATTCCTTTATCCCTGAGGTATTCTTTTACCTGTTTAATACTCAACAAGCGGAAATGGAATACTGAAGCAGCCAGTAATATTCGAGCTCCACCTTTTACCACACCCTCATAGAAATGTTCCAGCTTACCCGCTCCCCCGGATGCAACCACCGGTAATTTAACCGCACTCGAAATTGCATTGGTATATTCCAAATCATAACCGGCTTGTGTTCCATCGCCGTCCATACTCGTGGGCAAGATTATACCGGCACCGAACTCCTGACATTGTTTTGCCCATACCACTGCATCCTTTAGGACGGGTGTCGTACCGCCGTTAACCACCAGTTCAAACCCGGATGGCATCGCTTCATTTCTTCTCGCATCGATAGCCACGGTAATCTTGTCGTTGCCATATTTTTTAGATGCCTGTTTTACCAGGTCGGGATTTTTAACCGCCGCACTGTTCATCGACACTTTATCCGCTCCCGCCGCCAGAACCAGTTCAATATCCTCAAGAGTAGAAATACCGCCTCCAACTGTTAGTGGAATGCTTATCGCTTTAGATACGTTTCTTACCCATTCCAGTCTGGTTTTTCGATTTTCCACGGTCGCGGCAATATCAAGCATTGCCAGCTCATCGGCACCTTCTCTTTCATAATATCCGGCATTTTCTACCGGGTCACCGGCATCTTTTATATCAACAAAATGGACCCCTTTTACAACCCGTCCGTTTTTCATATCAAGGCATGGCATAATCTTTATCACAGTCATTACTTTAATTCCCTTTTAAGTTTTTACAAGGCATATACTCAACAGTAAAATATTATCACTGTTTGATATCGAACTGCCACTATTATTAATCAAACTTACTTTTGTTAATTCAGGTCTAATTGTAAATAAATTAAGAAAAAACAGGTGGCAAGATATTTTACCACCCGTTTTGATTCCGTAATCTGATCCTTACATTTGCTCTATTACACTATGGCACAATGGTAAAACTGGCAGGAGCATTACAAACTTGTGTCATATTGCTGGCATTAACAATATTACCGACTGTCAGATAATAAATACCCGTTGCAACATTTCTATTGTTATTAATATCAAATTGATTCCAGATAATCGAATATTCGTAAATATCCCCGGTTAATAATACTTTTACACCGTTACCGCTATCGGATGTATACATCACCTGACCGTTAGAGTCAGTAATATATACCGGTGGGAATGGCGGAAATTCTATAGTATTAGCAAAATTGTTTATCAGGGATACGATAATATTTACATCTTCTCCGATAAAATAATCCGGTTTATCAGTAACCACATTTGCCATTATTCCGGTTGCTTGCCTTGTAGCCACAGTGAAGGTTTCGGTAGTGCCTGAATCCGTAGCCGTACCACCTGTTAAGGGAAAAGTGTGTTCTAACGTCCCAGCGTCGGTATATTTCGGCGTTTGGGCTATAATATTCATATCGTCACCCGGCTGATAAAAACCGGCCCGCCAGGTTATCCCTATGGCAATAAGTACTACTGCTACAGTCGTCGCCAATTGCCAGACTATACGTCGTTGGAAGGTGCGCGGCCACCAGCCAACTCTTTTTTTCTGAACTTCTTTTTCGCGAAGTTGTTGTAACAATTTCGCCTTTAAATTTGCTTTAAACGGTTCGGTGGGACTTGTTCGTAATTCCTTTATTTTCATGGCAAATTCAATGGTAGAGCGCAGGTCATCATCAGCCGTATCTATTTTTATAGACTCACCGGCTAAGATACGGTCTATCACCCCGTTAAATAATTTCTCTTCCTTATTTTCTTTGCTCATCTGCCAACCCCAAACGAGTCCCGTAATTTTCTAACCGTACGATAAATAATAATACCTACATTCGAATCGGAAAGGCCCAGTGATTTCGCTATCTCTCTATTTGTCAACTCGCCGCCAAATTTCATTGCAATAATTTCCTTTTCCTGGGCATTTAACCCGGAGAGAGCATCCTTTAGTTTGTTTAGCTCTTCGGTTTTAACCATCTCATCATCCGGCGACACAGTCTGAGATACGGAACTCCTTATACTACTTTGCTGGAATTCTTGCTCTTTCCCCATAGCACGGTAATGGTCCGTAACGGCATTACGGGCAATGGATAAAACCCAGGTTGAAAAGCTGGCTCTCTCTGCACGAAAACTATCAAATTTCCCCAAAGCTTTTTCGAACACAATAGAGGTAATGTCTTCAGCGGTATCCATATCGGAAACCCGGTAGCTAATATACCTAAGAACCTTCGAGATATTTTGTTCGTAAAGCTCCGCAAAGATTTCAGCAGTACTTCTGGCGACTTTGTTTACTTCATTTTCAGACCCGTGTATTCCGAATAACAAAGAAGTTCTCCAAGTACTTTCCCTCCTAATAATCTATACGGATTTTATAGGGAAAGTATTACATACCTTACCGAAAACAAATTTACCAGTTTCAGGGTATATGTGCAAATCCAAAATTATATAAGGGCTTGTCCATAATAACAACAAGCCCTTATCGTAACCGCGTGTTATTCTATTTGCCTATTCTTGGTATGCAACAATAATCGTACCCGGTCCCATATGAACACCCAGCATCGGGCCGATTCTAACCATCAATATTTTATCCAAATCAAAGATTTTCGCTGCGGCAATCCTTTCTGCCAGTGCCTGAGCTTCGACGGGAGTAGTATTATACGCTATTGATATACCTTTAGGATTCTTAGCATTTTTAGCGAACTCAAAAAGTCTTTCTATTCCTTTGGAACGGCTTCTAACCTGGCCGGCCGGCATTACTTCACCGTCCTTAAGAATTAGAACCGGTTTTATATTTAAAAGAGAGCCGACCAAGGCTTTAGCTTTTCCGATACGGCCGCCCAGCATCAGGTATTTAAGCGTATCCAACAGACCTTCCAGATAAGTGTTTTGAATAGCTTTGTTAACGTGTTTCACCACGTCTACCAATTTAGCTCCCTCTTTTGCCATTTTTGCGGCTGATATCGTGATTAAAGCGAGGGCTGCCGAGAGTAACTGGGAATCGATTACTTCTATCTGAACTCCCTTACAATACTCTTTGGCCTGCAAAGCCGAATTCGATGTGCCGCTAAGTTTAGACGAAATATGGATGGATACTATACCATCAGCATCTTTACCCAAATCCTTATAAACGTTGGTAAAATCTTGAGGGCTTGGCTGTATAGTATTTGGATGAACTGTATCCTCGGTTAGCCTTTTATAGAATTCATCTTCGGTGATATCAACCCTATCGCGGTAAACCTGTTCGCCGAACCTTACATATAGCGGAACCACAGTAATATCTAATTCCTTGGCAATGTTTGCAGGCAGATCGGCACTGCTATCGGTAACTATTTTAACTACCATACCCACAGCCTCCCATTTAGAATTTTAAGTATCAGGGTAAGATGATTAATTATAAACTATGTTTGACCGATTCTGTCAATAGCACCATTTAATATTTTTACCAAATTCGATGGACATGAATTCTTCCGTAATGATATACTTCGTTAAAGCTTAATAAAGAGTGAGCATAAACTAAACATGTCCGTATTATCGAAAAATGAAATTAAGCGTTTGATTATGCGAAAGCCACCGCTTATCGATGATTATATTAACCTCGACGAGCAGCTCCAACCAAACGGATTCGACCTAACACTGCGGGATGTATCTGCTTTATTAACGCCGGGAATTATCTCTGTGGAAAATAGTAAAAGAGTCACTTCGGAACTCAAACCATTGGATTTCGATAAAGATGGTAATTTGAAACTGGCACCGGGAAATTACTTGATTACCTTGAACGAAATAGTCCACCTGCCTAATAATATTATGGCACTGGCCAAACCAAGATCCAGTCTCTTACGTTGTGGCGTGGCAATACATAATGCGGTCTGGGACGCCGGTTATACCGGGCGATCTCAGTGCCTATTGGTAGTATATAATCCTCAAGGCTTTGTCATGCAAAAACACGCACGGGTCAACCAGTTGGTTTTCTTCAAATTGGATGGGGAAACCGAAGGCTACCAGGGGAAATACCAGGGCGAAAATATTTGAATTACCGGTTTTAAACTTTGATTCTAAGCATGGCCGGAAGCAACCGGAATACTATCGGCCCCTCACCGAGTAGTTCGCCATCAGCGTAAACCGGAATTTTCTCTAATGAATCTATTTTAACATGGTCGGTCTGTAATAATTTTACTTTTGGATTGTTGATATGCGTTCCTTTATATACTGTAGGAAATGCTTTCAGTAACTCCAGCTTGCCCATATCGGAAATAATCAACATATCCAGTAATCCGTCATCCAATTGGGCTGTCGGGGCGAATTTCATGCCGCCGCCACCGTACCTTCCGTTGGCGACCATTACCATAACGACCTTTTTACTTTCTTCATTATCGCCAATCGTTACCTTTACTACTTTATTCCGATAAGTAACCAAAGTACGTAATACTCCGAGTAAAAATGGAATGGTACCACCCAGGCGTTTGGATGATTTTTCGACAGATGATATTACAGCCGCATCAAAACCAATACCGGCGGTATTTATAAAATACCGTTGCATCGGTATATTATTTTTTTGATATTCAACCACTCCGATATCGACAGGCTTTGATTGTCCTTGCGACAGGCAAGAGCAGGCTTCTATATAATCATGAGGAATCCCGACCGACCGTATAAAATCGCTGCCGGTGCCGGTGCTGATAACGCCTAATGTAGTAGAGGCAATACTTTTTGAAGTTAATATACCGTTAGCAACTTCGTTAATCGTACCGTCACCGCCTACGGCAACAACATGGTCGTAACCTCTGTTAGTAGCATCTTTAGCCAGTTCAATGGCATGCCCGATACCTTCAGTATATTGATAATCGAAACTAACACCGAGGTGTTTTAAAAGACTGCTGATAAGAGGCCACTTTTTCTTGGTTGATAAGGCACCCGCAACGGGATTAACAATAAATTTAGCGTTTTGCATTTATTTATATCTGTTTAGATTTATTATACCATATATACCATATATAATTATTTATCCGTATTAATCCAAATAAGTAATTCGGTATAGTGGCCTTTTCTTTATTTCGACTTTAATTCCCGCTTCCCGAAATAGTGCAACGAACTCGTCATCGTTATATTTACGAAAACTGACAAATCGTTTAATTCTGGCATTTACCAGCATTTTAGCACATAATACACAAGGCGTATGCGTACAATATACCGTCGCACCTTCCAAACTCACACCGTGTAGGCCAGCCTGAATTATAACATTCTGTTCGGCGTGAATTGCCCGGCAGATTTCGTGGCGGGTACCCGACGGAATCTCTAATTCATCGCGTAAGCAACCCAGTTCCAGGCAGTCCTTTAATCCGGCAGCGGCACCATTATAACCGGTAGCCAGTATATGCTTGTCCCGTACCGCCACTGCCCCCATATGGTGTCTCCGGCAGGTGGAACGTTCTCCGACAACTGAGGCTATTTTTAAAAAATATTCATCTATATTTGGTCTCATATTTCACTCACTTTATTCTAGCAACTACTTGTTTCGTTTGTTTAATAAGGTCTTCCATAGTAGATTCGTTAGTTATGGTAAAATCGGCCATTGCTATCGGGCCGCCTTTATTTACATTTTCTATTTCTGACTTATCACGGGCAGCAGCTTCGGAGACTGTTAGCGGACGCCTTTTTCGAGTTGTTAAACGATGATACCGTGTGGTTGGCGAGGTCCAGACCGCTATCACAAAAAAACTATCCGTAAACTTGGCTTTTAAATAAAGATATTCTTCCCAAGAATATAACCCATCAATAACCACATTCGTTTTTTGTAATGCTTTTTCTATTTTCGGTAAATTAAGTATAGCGTAAGCCGCCATACCATGTTCTTGTCGCAATTGCTCGCGGACAAGTTTTTCGTTTGCTTCATTTAAGGGCAGACCACGTTTAGCAACTTCTTCGTCGGTAATATCACCAAACCGAATACGGCTAAAACCGCTTCGTTCAAAAACTTCAGCTACTTCCGATTTTCCGGTACCGGGCATACCTACTATTGCCGCAATTCTCATTATTGTATTTATTATAGGCAAGTATGTCATAAATCGCAAAAGCACATTTGTTTCTGCTGAATCGATTGACGGGATATGATATAATTTGGACTACAATTTCATTGAAGGATGACAGCATTGCCAGCAAATATTAACCTTTCCAGCCGTTTATTAAAGCAATTATCTACTGAACTCGAAGTGTTCTTGCATACAATCGGTGAAACGGCCGCCCGGCAAGGACAAAATATTTACTTAGTCGGCGGTGCGGTACGTGATTTACTCCTAGGCCTTTCCCCTATTGACATAGACCTGGTCGTCGAGGGTAATGCCATTGCTCTGGCTAAATCAATACCGCTTAGCCGGATGAAAATAACCGTACATCAGGCATTTGGTACGGCTAATATCAAATGGAATCATATAAGCATTGATTTAGCGACGGCACGATCCGAGATATATTCCCAGCCGGGCGTATTACCCGAAGTAACCCCCAGTAATATCAACCGTGACCTTTTCCGGCGTGATTTCTCTATAAATGCCATGGCGATTTCGCTGCACCGGGACAGTTTCGGTGAACTGATTGACCCTTATCGTGGTATGTCTGATGTAAAAAATAGATGTATTCGGGTTCTTCATGAAAAGAGCTTCGTCGACGACGCTACACGTATCTGGCGGGCCATACGCTATGAGCAGCGGTTAAAATTTAAAATTGAGACAGGGACTCTCCAATTACTCAAGCGCGACATAAATATGCTGGATACTATCTCAGGTGACCGTATCCGCCATGAAATTGAAATCATTCTGAAAGAGAAAGAACCGGAAAAAGTATTCTGCCGTGCCGATGAATTAAGAGTTTTGGCTAAACTTAGTCCTGCGTTAACCGGAGTTGAGTGGCTGAAAGAAAAATATTCCGAAGCCCGAGTGATGGGATTATCTGATGTGTCGTTGGTCACCGTATACTTAGGATTGTTAGTATATTCTTTAAACACAAACGAACTGGCAGCTATAGTTGCTTACTTACGGTTAAAGCGGACGATGACACAAGTGTTAAAAAATACTATAGATTTAAAGGGGAAAATATGTGCCCTGAATACACCATCTCTACCTAATAGCGAGGTCTATTTCGTACTCGATGGTTATCTGGAACTTGCCGTAATCACAAACTTAATCGCGACAGATATTACGGCTATCGAAAAACATATTGAGAATTATTTAACTAAGCTTCGCCACGTAAAACTCAGGCTTAATGGTAACGACCTGAAACGGATGGGTGTACCTCAAGGTCCGGATATAAATAGACTATTGCATCTGTTACACGCGGCAAAGCTCAATGGTAAGGTAATTACCAAGCAGGGTGAAACCCGGTTGGTTTATAACTGGCTCCGGGAACGAGAAGCTAAAAAGAAACAATAATTCAGTAATATTCCCGGCTTTCATAATATTTTAATAAACGAGGTTATTTGTTGTTATATATTTTATACGGACTGGATAATTATACATTACATCAGGAACTCGAGAGTATTAAAAAGAGTGTCGGCAACGATATAGCTGCCGGTACAAACATCATGGAGATAGAAGGCGAAAAAGTATCGTTAACCGACCTTAAAATCGCCTGTGAAACCGTACCCTTTTTAGCCGAGAAACGCCTGGTTATCTTATACGGACTGCTCGAACGTTTCGAAACAAAAGCAAGGCCTGCCACTGTAAAAAAATCCTCTCGTAACACCGACCGGAATAAAGACTGGCAGCAGATGGTAGAATGTCTGAATAATCTTCCGGAAACCACCGTACTGGTGCTCGTCGATACTGCAATAACCGGCCGGAATCCTTTACTGAAAGAACTATCAGGGAAGGCTCAAGTTAAAACATTTCCTCTATTAAAAAGAGCTGAACTAGCCGCCTGGATACAAAAACGGGTGGCTCAATCCGGCGGTAAGATTTCAATGCCGTCAGTTGCACTGATGGCAAAACTGGTTGGTAACGACCTTTGGGCAATGGCTAATGAAATCGATAAACTTACTCTATACGCTAACGGCAAGTTTATCGAGGAAAAGGATATTAAAGCTACCGTCAGTCACGCCCAGGAAACCAGCGTGTTTGCTATGGTTGATGCGATTCTGGAAAACAGTTCCGGTCTTGCTGAAGAATTACTCCAGCAATTGATGGAAAGAGGCGCGACGCCAACTTATTTACTATGGATGCTCCATCGCCAGATAAGGTTTATTGTTCTGTCTAAAGAATTACTTGCCCGGAAGAAAAGTAAACTGGATATTCAAACTATACTCGGACTTTCCGATTATCCGTTACAAAAAACACTAGAGCAGGCCGGTAAATATTCGATACCGCGATTGAAGCAGTTTTATGAAAAACTACTGGATACCGACATGGCTATCAAGACCGGTAAATATGATGGTGAACTTGCTCTTAATATTCTGGTAGTCGAACTCTGCGGTTCCGGGGTATAAGCAAAGTAATAAATTATGGTATTATTAAAACATTTCTGAATGGTGATACAGTGGAAAGAGCGAAACAAGGTTTAGAACAAAAAATTATACCGACTTTTTGCCACGGCTGTGGTTCGTACAAAACGAACTGCGGCGTTTTGTGTTATGTTGAGAACGGCAGGTTTGTCCGCGTCGAAGGTAATCCGCACGCTTTTAATAACTGGGGCAAAGGATGTACTTCACTTTGTGCCAAAGGTTACACCGGTCCCCAGTACGTTTATAGCTCTGACCGTCTTAAATACCCCCTAAAAAGAGCTGGTGAAAAGGGAGAAGGCAAATTTCAGCGGATTAGCTGGGATGAAGCCCTGGATACTATCGCAAATCAGCTAAAGGAAACGAAAGCTAAATACGGGCCGGAAGCCTATGGAGTTTTATCGCCGGAATTCTCACCGGTATTAAATTCACTTGGACGTCGGTTATTAAATATTTACGGCAGTCCGAATTTCTTACACAGTGCCATCTGCTTCACGCCACATGAAGCCGCTGCTAGGTCAACCATCGGATTTCTCCCCATGGCTCCGGATGACTGGTTGAAAACTAAATTGATTGTTAACTGGGGATCTAATGCAGAAAACTCCGGCGTAAATACCGGTCAACTTAATGCTATTATTGATGCGCTCAGTAATGGGACTAAATTAATCGATATCCGTCCCATGTTAGACCCATTAGGAGCAAAAGCCGACATGTGGTTACCAATTCGCCCCGGCACCGATTGTGCCCTGGCATTAGCCTTTTTAAACGTGATTATAGAAGAAAAGTTATATGACACAAGTTTTGTGAACGATTGGTGTTATGGTTTTGATAAGTTAGCCGAACACGTTCATAAATTCCCGCCGGAATGGGCTGCAGAAAAAACCGGCATTCCGTCCGACCGTATCAAAGAAGCTGCTAATTTAATTGCTAACACAAAACCTGCCTTTATCAAGACAGGAAACGGTATCGGTGACCAGACTATAGACGGCAGTTCAACAACATCGGCAATTTACCTTATTGCGGCTATTACCGGCAATATCGATATCCCCGGGGGACATGTCTTCAAATCCCATACAATATTCCCTATGCATGGCAACAATCTTGAAGAGATGGCTCCTCCAAATATGCTGGATAAACTGGTTGCACCTGAAAGTCCCAAGTGGTATCAGACAAAAGATAAGTGGGAAACCGGTCCTACAAGTGCCTACTACAAGGGATTGATGAGTATCTTAACCGGTAAACCTTACCCCTTACGGATATTGAACTCCACCAATACTAACCCACTCTCTGCGACCCGTAATCCTAGAAAAGTGGCTGAAGCTTTAAAGAAAGTCGACTTCATGTTTGCTGCCGATACGTTTTGGGCGCCACATTTAAACTTCGCGGATATTGTCTTACCTTCCTGTACTGTTTACGAACAGAGTAATTATTTCGGTATAAAAAGAACCGATGAGGGTTCCTGGGTAGGTATTTTTAACAAGGTTGTCGAACCGCTCGAAGAATCAAGGTCTGACTGGCAGATTTACCTTGATTTAGCCGTGAAAATGGGTTACGGGGAGTATTTCTGGCATGGCAATGCAGAAACCTATTTAAACGAACAACTGGCTGGTTTCGGCATAACTGCCGAGCAATTGAGGCAGAATCCAAACGGAATATTGATTAAACGCAAGGAACCGTCATCACCACCCTCCTACCGGAAATATTCTACTATCTTTAAAAACCTGCCTTATTGTAAAGTACAGTGTTACAATGAATACCTCGGTGGTAAAGAGAACAATGAAGGCACCGGTAAATTACCTTACCTTCCCGTATATAAAGGGCCGCCGGAGGGCATCGTTGAAACACCGGAATTGGTTAAGGAGTATCCCCTGATACTGAGTGACGTCCATGCTCATCGTTTGTCTCATCACAGCTTTATGCATAATGTTCCTTACCTCAGGGAATTACAACCATACCCCTGGATTAAGATAAACCCGGCAACGGCAAAGAAGTACGGTATCGCAAACGGGGATTGGGTAAAAGTCGAATCGCTTTACGGCTGGTGTAAATTTAAAGCGGAATATTTCGAAGGAATCTCACCGGAGGTTTTAATGACCAAGCGCGGCTGGAACCAACCCTGTAATGAGCTTGGTTTACCGGGATATTCAATATTCAACGGCGGCAGCGAAGTTAATAACTTATATAATACCGACGAGAAATTATTTGATAAGTTCTTTTCACAAATGGCAAAACAAACTCTGGTAAAGATATGCAGGTGCGAGAAAGATTGAGCATGGGTAAAAGATACATATTCCGGCATAATAGTTTTCGGTGTACCAAGTGTTACGCCTGTGAAATTGCTTGCCAGCAGTGGCACGGCATTCCAGCCGGAACTATAAAACTACGCCGTGTTTCCGAGGAAGTCCGTGGTACTTTCCCTAATGTGTTGAGAATATTCCATTCTGTATCCTGTCTCCATTGCTCTGATGCCCCTTGCCTTGACGCTTGTCCGGAGAATGCCATTACCAAAAGAGAAGAAGACGGAATAGTTACCGTCGACAGTAATAAGTGTACCGGGTGCCGAACTTGCATGGATGTATGTCCCATAGGTATTCCGCAGTTTAACGCCGCCGGTATTATGCAGATTTGCGACATGTGCGTTGACCGCTTGGCAGTCGGTAAAAACCCAATTTGCAGTGAGGCCTGCCCTACTAAAGCACTTAACTTTGATTTAGTATGAGGAATCAAGGTTAATCTTAATTCTCACATCCTGGATTAAATTGTCAACCTTGTCCTTCTATTGTCTCAATTTTATTTATTCGTTTTATATGCCGTCCGCCTTCAAAACCAGTCGTTAAGAAATTATTTAGTATTTCCCGTACTGTTTTTTCGCTTAGTCTGGCTGCAAGAGCTAGTACGTTGGCATCGTTATGTAAACGTGCTCTGGTAGCACAAAATGCATCGTAACATAAAGCAGCCCGGATGCCTTTAACTTTATTAGCGGCAATACTCATTCCGATACCGGTATCACAAATCAAAATACCCCTGTCGTATTTACCGCTCGCTACGGCCTCCCCGACCTTTCTGGCTATATCCGGATAATCTACCGATTTAGTATCATAACTGCCGAAATCCTGATATTCATAACCTAACTCGGTAAGTATATTTATTACCTTCTTTTTAAATTCAAAACCACGATGGTCATTACCGATGGCGATACGCATAAACATCCTCCGGGAGTATTATATCATTTTATAAAATCGCATAATTTCGTGAAAAGGAATAGGACCTTCACGTAAAATAACCGGCTGTTCTCCGGTCATATCAACAATTGTAGACGCTTCGCCACCGGGACACTGTCCACCATCTATAATCAAGTCCACCTTGTCGCCTAACTGGGACCGCACTTCTGCCGCAGTAACCGGACTGGGTTTCTCATGAACATTAGCGCTGGTTCCGGTAGTAGGGACTCCCAACCCGTTAATCAGAGCTATTGGTATCTGATGAGCGGGTATCCGTACGGCAATCGTATTTTTCTTCGCCGTAACTATATCAGACACCTTGTTTGATTTATATATGACAAGTGTTAAAGCACCGGGCCAGAATTTTTGTGCCAGACGCAGGGCATTATCAGGTAATGAAATACCGACATCATTAATTTGTGCGACGTTAGTCATTATCACGGGTAAAGCCATATTAAACGGCCTTTGTTTTACCTCAAAAACTCTTCGCACAGCATTAACATCAAATATAGATGCTCCAAGGCAATAAACGGTATCGGTTGGAAAGGCTACTATACCGCCCTGCTTTAGAATTTTAATGCCGTCATCGATTTGTTTTTTTAAAGGTTCCGCAATTTCCTCGAACATATATTAATCCTTTGACAACATAACAATTATTATCCAGACGACTATAAAATATTACCCGATTTTAAGTATATTTACCTTGACGTCAGTATAGCATAGTGATAAGCTTTTATTACAAGCAATATGAGCGATAATGAAACTAAGCCCAACCCTGATACCAGCCATCGTATAGCGACCAGTGGAGACATCGAAGTATCCACATATTTAGAAATCGCTAAAGAGATGTCCGGCCAACAGCCGGTCCCCGCTAAAGAGCCTACCCCGGCACTCGAAAATGAATCCATTGTTGTTCTGGATTTCGGTTCTCAATATAGTATGCTGATTACACGGCGGGTACGTGAATGTAACGTATACTGCGAACTGTTACCTTACGATACACCTTGGGAAAAAATCGAATCGTTAAATCCGAAAGGCTTCATACTCTCCGGCGGCCCGGCTAGTGTCTATGATAAAGATGCACCGCTTGCGCCTTCATATATTTTTGAGAAGAAGTTACCCATACTTGGTATTTGCTATGGTATGCAACTTTTAGCTCATCAACTCGGCGGTCGAGTCGCCCGGGGTAAAACCCGTGAATACGGCCATGCCATACTCCATACCAGTGACCCGGAGTCGCCGCTATTTGCAAATATAACATCGGATAATACAGTCTGGATGAGCCACGGCGATAAAATAGAAACTATGCCTCCGGGATTCCATTCTCTGGCCTACACGGAAAACTCACCGATTGCCGTAATAGGCAATGATACAGGCATCTTCGGATTGCAGTTCCACCCGGAAGTTGTACATACTACCGCAGGTAAAGATATTATTAAGAATTTTATTTATAAGGTTTGCGGCTGCAAAGGAAACTGGACAGTTGGTAATTTCATTACGGATGCCATTTACCGCATTAAAAAAGAGGTTGGCGGCGGTAAAGTTATCATGGCCCTATCCGGCGGTGTTGATTCAGCCGTTGCGGCTACATTAATCCACCGGGCGATTGGGAACCAGTTGACCTGTATTTTCGTTAATAACGGTCTGTTACGGAGAGAGGAAGTCGAAAGAACCTTCAACACTTTCCGCTTGAACATGGGGATGAATATCAGATACGCCGACGCTACCGAGAGATTTTTAGAGTGTCTCAAAGGTGTCATTGACCCCGAACAAAAGCGAAAAGCTATTGGAGGAGAATTCATTCATGTCTTCGAAGAAGAAGCTCAAAAAATCGGCAAGGTAGATTACCTTGCCCAGGGTACTCTCTATCCTGATGTTATTGAGAGTGCCGTTTCCGCCAGTAAAGCTGCCGCAAAAATTAAGACCCACCACAATGTCGGTGGGCTACCGGCAAATATGATGCTAAAACTTATTGAGCCGCTACGTTTCCTATTTAAAGACGAAGTAAGAAATGTAGGCCTCGCTCTTAATATGCCCGAAGAAATGGTCTGGCGACAACCATTCCCCGGGCCGGGCCTGGCTATACGCATTATCGGGGAGGTAACCCGAGAACGGCTGGAGATACTTCGCTCAGCCGATTACATCGTTATGAATGAAATTAAGAAAGCCAAACTCTACCGCAACCTATGGCAGACTTTTGCGGTATTGACTGATGTTCACTCGGTCGGAGTTATGGGCGATTTTCGTACCTACGGCTATATGGTTGCCGTCAGAGCCGTTACCAGTGAAGATGCCATGACCGCCGATTGGGCTAGATTACCTTACGATTTACTGGCACACATTTCCAACCGTATCGTGAATGAAGTCACGAGTGTCAATCGTGTGGTATATGATATTACATCTAAGCCACCGGCTACTATAGAATGGGAATAATCAACGGCCAGGAGCATTAAGTGGGTTAAAACCAAGAACATTACCTGCTTAGTTATTCTCGTTTTTTCATTACACTACATAACCACAAGGGGGAACCTCTGTTCAACAGGTTAATAGATTTGAATTGTAATGCGGGAGTAAAGTAATGAAAATATTAGTTATCGGTGGCGGCGGACGAGAACACGCTCTCACATGGAAAATTGTCCAAAGTTCCAAAGCCAAAGAGATTTTTGTTGCTCCCGGTAATGCCGGTACGGCAAAGATAGCTCAAAACATCAACTTCAACGCTACGGATATCGACGGCTTATTAAAATTTGCCCGGACTAAGAATATCGATATGGTAGTAGTGGGTCCGGAAGGCCCGCTCTCTCAGGGGATTGTAGATAAATTTCAGGCAGCGAGTATTCCGATTTTCGGTCCGAATAAACTTGCGGCGGAAATCGAATCCAGCAAGGTCTTTTCGAAAAACCTTATGCAAAAGTACGGTATCCCCTGTGCGAAGAGCGTTAGCTTTTCTAATTATGTCGAAGCTAAGAAATACCTTGAAACGCAACACCCACCTGTAGTAATTAAGGCTGATGGGTTAGCCGCCGGAAAGGGTGTGGTTGTCGCCAGAACCATTGATGAAGCCATGGCAGCACTTAATGATTTTATGGATAAACGGACATTGGGAGCTGCCGGGAATAAAATTATCGTTGAAGAGTTTTTAGACGGTAAAGAAATTAGTACCTTCGCTTTTACCGATGGGAATACTATCGTACCGATGGTTCCAGCTTGTGATTACAAGACAGTTTTCGAAGGTGGTCGGGGACCGAACACAGGAGGAATGGGCAGCTACAGCCCGTCCTATTTTTACACTCCGGCGCTGGCTAAAACAATCCAGGACACCATAATGGCACCTACTGTTAAAGCATTGGATAAAGAAGGACGGCCTTATAAAAGTGTTCTTTACGGCGGTCTCATGGTTGATAATAACCAGCCCAAAGTGCTGGAGTTCAATGCCCGCTTTGGCGACCCGGAGACGGAGGTAATATTGCCCCGGCTGAAAACCGACCTCGTCGAAATTATGCTCGCGGTTATTAATAACCGCTTATTCGATTTGAAAATCGAATGGAGTGATAATCCCTGTGTTGGCGTTGTAATGGCCTCAGGCGGTTATCCGGGTACGTATAAGACCGGATTGCCGATTAATGGTCTAAACCGCTTGGCTAATGATATTACTGTTTTCCACGCCGGAACCAAATTAGACGCTTCGGGTAAAGTAGTAACTAGCGGCGGCCGGGTACTGGTAGTAACAGCTTCAGGGAAAAGTATTGCTGAAGCAAGAGAAAAAGTCTATAATAACATTTCGTTGATTAACTTTGAGGGTTGCCATTACCGTAAAGATATTGCTTTAATAAAAGAGGATTGAGACTCAAGCTCATATTTCTATTAGTGTTTTAGGTACTATTTTTATTAAATATTCACGAGGTGTAGAAAAGATGCCGTTAATCGCCGTGGTAATGGGGTCCAAATCAGATTCTGAGACCGTCCAGCCAATGCTGGAATTGTTTAAGCAGCTAAGGATAGATTTTGAAGTTCAAATTATCTCAGCACACCGGAACCCGGATAAGGTTAGAGAATTTGCCCAGGGTGCGAGGAAACGGGATATCGAAGTTATTATTGCGGCAGCAGGAGGAGCGGCACATTTACCAGGAGTCATCGCAAGCTGGACAACATTGCCGGTTATCGGAGTACCCCTAGCCAGCAGCGATTTAAAGGGTGTTGATGCCCTTTATTCCATCGTACAAATGCCGGCAGGTATACCGGTAGCCTGTGTGGCCGTTGGTAGTGCCGGTGTAAAAAACGCTGCCTTTCTGGCAGCAGAAATACTGGGTATCAAATATCCTATAATACGTAAGGCTTACGAAAACTATCGCCGGAGCCTGCAGGGGGAAAGCAAATGATTGGACGATATAGCCGTCCCGGAATGGCCCGGGTCTGGGCCGACGAAAACAAGTTCAATAAATGGCTCGACGTAGAAATTGCTGTATGTAATGCATGGGCAGAGCTTGGTGTTATCCCCAAAAAATCGATGACGAAAATCAAATTGGCCCAGTGTAACCTTCAGCGGATGGAAGAAATTCTCCAGGAAACTCACCATGATATGACCGCCTTCCTGGGTGCTGTGGCAGAAAGCGTGGGTGAGGATTCAAGATATATCCACCTCGGGATGACATCTTCAGACGTAATGGATACTGCACTCAGCCTGCAACTTATGGAAGCCAGTGATATATTACTTCAAGATATAAAAGACCTCATTACCGTACTCGGACGTATGGCTATCAAATATAAATATACGGTCATGATAGGCCGAACGCATGGTGTCCATGCCGAACCTATAACCTTCGGATTAAAACTGGCTAATTGGGTCGAAGAAATGCGGCGTAACCACCAACGGCTTCTGGACGCTAAAAATACAATATCTGTCGGTAAGATTTCCGGTGCGGTCGGAACTTACGCCACACTATCACCGCAGTTAGAAGAAATTGCTTGCAGCAAACTCGGTCTTCAACCGGCTCCGGTTTCCAATCAGGTTTTACAGCGTGACCGGCATGCTCAGTTCGTAACTACTTTGGCAATAATCGCCGGTTCCCTGGAGAAATTTGCTACGGAGATAAGGGCCCTACAAAAAACCGAGGTACGCGAAGCAGAAGAACCATTCAGTGCCGGACAAACCGGCTCATCGGCGATGCCTCATAAGCGGAATCCGGAACTCAGCGAACGGGTCTGTGGTTTAGCCAGACTAATACGCGGTCATGCAGTAACCGCAATGGAAAACATGGCCTTGTGGCATGAAAGGGATATCTCCCATTCATCCTCGGAACGTATAATTTTACCCGATTCCTGTCTGGCTCTGGACTATATCGTGAGCTTATTCACTTCTGTGATGAGTAACTTAACGGTCAATGTGAAACAGATGAACAATAATCTTATGCTGACAAAAGGACTAATCTTTTCACAACGAGTGATGCTGGCTTTGATCGAAAAAGGACTGAGCCGGCAAGATGCCTATAAACTCGTGCAACGAAACGCCATGAAAGCCTGGAAGGGTAAGAGTAATTTTATGACCCTACTCAAAGCCGATGCCGCAGTTAAGGCTGTTTTACCGCCGGAAGATATCAAATCCCTTTTTGACGAGAAATATTATACCCGTTTCGTCGATGAAATATTCAAGCGGTTGGGGTTAACCGAAATACAGTGGCAATCCGAACTGATTGAAACCGGCGGACTGGCGCCAAGGTCAATCTAATATTTATCCATATCACCAGTGCGGCAACTATATTCTCTTAGATAAATTATTACGAATAATTATTATAAAGGAATCATATGCTAAAGAGTACCATCGTTACCGAAACCGAATTACAGCTCCCGCTTTTTATTAAGGGCAAAGTACGTGACACCTATAATTTGAACAACTATCTATTAATTGTCGCTACCGACCGCATCTCTGCTTTTGATGTTATTTTGCCGAACGGCATACCGGATAAAGGTGCCGTATTGAATCAAATTTCCGCTTTCTGGTTCAAGCAGACCTCCGATATTATTGCTAACCATATGGTTGAAACGGTCACTAATATTAAACAACTTGATGTCTATCTACAGCCGCCGAAGAGGTTTGATTATCCGCCATATCTGGCCGGACGCTCCATGATTGTTAAAAAAGCTAAACGTCTGCCTATTGAATGCGTTGTTAGAGGTTATATTGCCGGGTCTGCCTGGAGCGAGTATCTTAATTCGGGGGCAACCTGCGGTATAAACCTGCCTAAAGGTCTGCAAGAAAGTCAGGAACTGGTCGAACCGCTTTTCACCCCAACGACTAAAGCCGATAGCGGTCATGATATGCCACTCACACCGGACGGAGTAGTTGAACTGGTTGGTGAAAATATGGCTACACAAATAAAAGAGGTAAGTATTGCCATTTATAAATTTGCCCGTGAATACGCTCGACAAAGAGGTATTATTATTGCCGATACTAAAATGGAATTCGGGTTAGACGATAGAGAGAACCTCGTTCTAATCGACGAACTGCTGACACCTGATTCATCGCGATTCTGGGATACGAAAACCTATCAGGTAGGTAAATCACAGGACAGCTATGATAAACAGCCGGTAAGAGATTGGTTATCGCAAACCGGCTGGAACAAAGAACCGCCCGCACCAGAGCTACCGTCGGAAGTTATCGAAAGTACGAGTGCAAGATATAAGCAGGCTTTTTATAGGTTAACCGGACAGAATTTAAAGTGATCAATAAGAATAACCAATCTTGAGCATCTATATTTATCATGTATAATTTGTTCACCTTTACTTTATTATCTTAGAGTAAAGTCATAGGAGATTTACCTTCATAACACTTTAACGGAACTACGATGATGTGTTTTTAAAGGAGATTGAAATGACAGTAAAAATTAACCAAGATATAAATACAGTGGTAAAATCGTTAAAAGCGAATCACTTTGACATTGTAGAGTTTGTAAAAGATGCGGACTCAGTAGTTAAAGCAGTGCTCGATATTATACCTTTTGAGGCAAAGGTTGATATAGGTGGCTCTATGACTCTGCGGCAAATTGGACTCAGGGACATGCTTACTGGAAGGGGAATTAAAGTGATTGGGGTCCCTGGTTATGAAACGAATAATTCTGGAGAACAGGGCGATATACTTTTAAGCAGCAGCAATGCGGTTACATTGGACGGAAAACTAGTAAATGTAGACGGCGTGGGTAACCGGGTAGCTAAAATGGTATTTGGACCGAAGAAGGTCATACTCATTATCGGACAGAATAAGATTGTCAGTAATGTCGATGAAGCAACCGACAGGATAAAGAATGTTATCGCCCCATACCACGGCATGAACTTGGGCAGAACAGTGGGATTAAAAATACCTTGTGCTGCTGATGGACGGTGTCACGATTGTAAATCACCGCAGCGTATTTGTAATATTACTACGATAATTCATCGAAAGCCGGTAATGACTGAATACGTTATATTTATTGTCGGTCAGGACCTGGGTCTGGGCTGGGACCCGCATTGGCCGGAAGTACGGAAAAAGAGAATAAGTTCAGCTTATCTTGCTGCATGGCAAAAGGAAATGGCTTCTCTTCCACCGCCACCTTCTAAGTAGTCCCTGACACCGGCAGTTTAATTATAATACTGCGAATTGAAACAATCCGTAGCCGGAGCAGTATCTCTAAAGTCAGGAGATACCAAAAGTGTCAGAAACTATTCTAACAATCCTTTAGTACTGGGTAAGCCAATGCGTTCATCGATACGTGTAGCTTGTTTTAAAGCCCTCCCCAGTGCTTTAAAGAGAGCCTCAACCTTGTGATGGTCATTAACTCCATAAAGAATCCGGGCGTGCAGAGTGATTTTCCCTTCTGTGGCAAATGATTCGAGGAAATGCCGAATCAAATCAGATGGAAACCCACCCATATCATTACCTTTAAGCGGTAGTTCTATTACGGAGTATCCCCTGCCGCTAATGTCGATAGCCGCCATCGCTAAAGCTTCATCCATCGGCACGGTAGCGTCAGCCATTCTGACAATACCTATCTTTTCGCCCAGAGCTTTATTAAAAGCTTTGCCCATACAAAGGGCTACATCCTCAATAAGGTGATGCTGGTCATCCCCGCTGGCTGCTAATGTTATGTTAAATGTGCCGTGCTTTGCCACCTGCGAAAGAAGATGGTCGAAACTGCCGATGCCGGTCTTAATATTACTATCCCCGGTGCCGTCCAGGTTCCATTCCAGATTAATATCGGTTTCTTTAGTCCGGCGTTTAATGATTGCTTTTCTGGCTTTCATAATTCACCTCAAGGGTACTAGATTACCACGAAGATCCTATTTCCCGCAAGGTCTGGAGAACTATATCCGTATGTTCCGGTTTACCGATGCTGAGACGGATACAGTTTTCCAGCCTCGGCTTAGCAAAATAACGTACCAGAATGCCTTTTTCCTGCAGCTTATCCTGCAATTCGGCCGCATTACCTTTTAGCAACTTACAAAGAATGAAGTTGGCCTTTGAAGGATAAGGGGTTAACCATGGCATTTTTTTCAACCCGGCATATAGCTTATCCCTTTCGGCGACAATGACTTTAACCCTGTTCATCAGGTAATCTAAATCCAACATCGATTCTTGCACCGCAGTCAGAGCAGCTACGTTAATATTATAGGGTATCTTTATCCGATGTAGTAAATCAGCAACCGCCGGTGGAAATAGTCCATACCCTACCCGAAGACCGGCCAGACCGGCCCACTTACTGAAAGTACGGACAACCATTAAATTCGGATACCTTTTCATTAAAGGAACGACAGTTACCCCGCTGAATTCATAATAAGCCTCATCGATACACGTCGGTATCCCTATCTCCAATACCTCGATTAAATCTTTACGGGGTGTCAAATTACCTGTAGGTGCATTGGGATTAGCCAAAAATATCAGTTTAGTCTTTTTATCCACCGCTCGCCGCATAGCTTTTACATCTATAGCAAAGTTCTCATCCCGTTGAATTTCAACGAGTTTGCCGCCGCATACCTGTGTGCTGAAACGGTATATATCAAAAGTCGGTACGCAATTAACAACCCTATCCCCTTCACCGACAAAAAGACGGGTTATCAGGTCAAGAAGTTGATTGCTGCCGCTAGCTCCAACGATACATTCAGGACCGACACCGGTATACTCCGATAGCTGTTTACGAAAGGCAGTCTGTTCGGCATCAGGATATATGTTAAAGCTGTTATTTTTCGCTAAAATACGATTAACGCGCGGTGACGGGCCAAAAAGGTTTTCATTCTGGTCGATTTTAATTATTTTTTTTAAAGGAATACCGGCTTGCTCCGCTTGTTTGTCGGACGCCTTCGGCGAACTATAGGCACCAAACGTAAGCAATTCCTTACGGACATATTTTTCAATTCCCTCCGGCATTATTTTAAGTCCTCCAGCCGTTTTTCAACGGCCCTGGCATGGGCTTCCAAACCTTCGGCACGAGCTATCGTCATTGCAATATTACCCAATTTCTTGATACCGGTTTTATTTACTTTAACCACATCTATAATTTTCAAAAAATCCAGAATATTCAATGGCGAACTAAATCGAGCCGTACCGCCGGTGGGTAAAGCATGGCTCGGTCCGGCTACATAATCTCCGATAGGTTCGGTAGCATACTCACCAACAAATATACAACCGGCATTAGTAATCTTAGACACATACTTCTTGGCATCGGTAACCATTAGCTCAAGGTGCTCCGGAGCGAATAAATTAGCCAGTTCTATTGCCTCATCGACATCTGTAACAACAATAATAGCCCCGTTCTTTTCCATTGATTCCGAAGTGATATTTTTCCGGGGTAAAACGGCCAACTGTTTTTCTAATTCTTTCTTAACCTTATTCGCTATACCAACCGAGGTAGTAATAAATATCGATTGGGCCAGCGTGTCATGTTCCGCCTGAGCCAGCAAGTCGGCCGCACAATATTTCGGATTAGCCGTATCATCGGCAATAACGAGTACCTCGCTAGGTCCCTGTAAAGCATCGATAGCGACTGTACCGAAGACCTGTTTTTTCGCCAGCATTACGAATACATTACCCGGCCCGCAGATTTTATCGACACGAGGCACGGTTTTGGTACCATAAGCCAGGGCGGCAACAGCTTGAGCCCCGCCTATATTAAAAATACGGTCGGCTCCGGCAATATCGGCCGCCACAATGGTATTCACCGGAACAATACCGCCAGGCTGAGGCGGTGTAACTATAATGGTTTCTTTTACCCCGGCAACTTTGGCCGGGACAACGGTAGCTAAAACCGTCGAAGGATAACTGGCCATACCACCGGGCACATAAAACCCAACGCGGTTAAGCGGGCGGATAACTTGCCCCCATTCCCTACCGCCTACCTCGTGCCAGATACTATCTTTTTGTTCCTTATGGAACCGGCGGATACGACCGGCTGCCACCTTTAAAGCATCAACCAGCTTGCTATCAACTTTTTTGTAAGCCTCGGCAATCTGCCTTTTACTTACTTCCAATGATATTAACTTAACCTTATCAATTATCAAAGTATATTCCACCAGTGCCACATCGCCTCTAGTACGAACATCTTCGAGTATTTGAGCAACAGCTTGTTCCGGGCTGATTTCTCTTTTAAATATTTCTTTCAGTCGGTTTTTTACTGCCGGAGAAACCTCTCCGTATGCGGTCTGAGTCTGCCGAGTCAACCGTTTCCGGGCGGCAGCCATACCTTTAATTATTTCCATTTCAAGCTCCCAGGGCACCCCTCAACATCGTGATTACCCTGTTAATTCGTTCGGCTTTTACTTTATTCTTCCGAATACTCGTATTACCAATCAGACAACCTGTCGATTCAAAAAGCGTATCGACTATCTTAAGATTATGCCGAGCCAGCGTTTTACCGGTCTGGGTATTTTCAATCAGCATATCGGCATCATCCGGGATAAATGTTTCGGTTGCCCCCCAGGTAGGAATAATGCGGTACATACCGAGATGATTGTCCCGGGCATACTTATCAGCTATATTAGTATATTCGGAAGCTATACGCAATACCTTTGGGTTTTCCGAGCAATAACTTCTTAATGTATTAGTATCATCAACAGGCAGGTTATTACTGACAACTGCCACGATTCTAACCCAACCTGATTTTAAGTCTAATAACTCCTCCACCGGACTGGTCGGAAATTGATATAAGTGATTCCTGAGCCAGTCCCTGCCGGTGATTGCAAGGTCGAAATTACCGTTAGCCACCTGTAATGGCATATCCTGAGGACGGATAACCTTAAATGCTACACCCTCAAGATTAGATTTCGGCCTCGTATTGCCGCCGGAACTGTTATAACCTTCTAATTGAATGCCCGCGGCTTGTAACAAATCAATGGTTGGGGATTGCTGATGTCCGTCAGGTATCGCGATGCGTATAATATCACTTGAAAGAAAAGCATATTTTACCTTACTATTGCTGGTTTTACCGATATCTAAAGTGGGGTATGGTTTAGCCGCCGGTCTATTCTCAAACAGACTTGATAGAAAACGGCCGAGGTCACTGTTTTCCCAACTCTCACGGTTCGCTATTAAGTAAGCACTGAAATTCGATACCTTACCAATTACAGATAAACTTTCCGAAGATTCCCTCCCAATTTTACCATCGGAAACCATGGCTAAATCGGCACTCTCCGGCGGATATGCTTCCGCCGCACCCCAAACCGGATACACGCTGAAGCTACGCAACCTGTTCTGTGCCGCGAAAGACTCTGCCAAATTCGGATATTCACTGGCAATACGGATGTGCTCGGCACTGCCCCGTATATCGCTAAGCATATTAAATCGTCCGGCTACGACGTAGAGAATACCCTGACCATAACCGAGGTCTTCGATTTTCACCAAAGCGCTGCTGGGATATTTAACCAGTTGTTCCTCTACCCAATCCAGACCGCAGATACCTAAATCATAGTTCCCGATAGCGACCTGAACGGGAATATCTCTCTCTTGAAATACCTTAGCTATAAGGTCCGGATAAGTAGTAGATTGGAGATGATACAGTCGAGTGTCTTTGGTATAATCGTTTAGCCCCCAACCGGCTGCCTGTAGTAGCCGGGAGGTTTCAGCGAGAAGACGACCTTTTGGTAGAGCGATTTTTACTTGTTTTTTCATTTTCCAGTATCTCGAGCATTTCCGAAGCACTATTTACCTTATATTTTTTACGGTTTATATGATTGGTTAGAACAATTACCGGAGTTCCGGTAACATCGGCCACCCAGTTAAAACCAACCGGATGTTTAGCCCCTATATCCATCTCAGCTTTGCCGCCATGTTGATGAATAATAGCAGCCAATTTAAATCCGGTTTTAACCGATTCGCCGTCTTTTTCCGATACTTTAATTACGACACCGGGTAATATCGATGAATCTGATTTAATTTCGACCATGTTTATCAACCGGTCGAGATAAAGAGCAAAACCTGAAGCCGGTATATCTTGCTGACTCATTAACGGTATTAGAGCATCATAACGGCCGCCGCCGCCGACCCGTTCGCCTTTCACGGTTACATGGAAAACAAAGCCGGTATAATACTCAAAACCACGCCCGGAATCAATATCGATTTTATACTTTATCCCCAAACTTTCTAATAAATCAACGATATTGATTAAATCGTCTAAAGGTTTTACCACTGCCGGAAGCTCTCGCGAATATAGAGACTTCAGGTTCCTTAACAGACTGCCCGATTTCCCCTGCATATTGATTAGAGCAGATATGTTGCGGCTGACCGCTTTGTTTTCCGTTTTAATACCGGTTAGAGCCTCTATTTCGCCATCTAAAATACGGTCGGTTATTTCGGTCTGCTTCTCCCTATCTATTCCAAGGCTGGATATTAAAGCCTGAATTAAACCGGCATGAGATAGCTGTAATTCAATATCCCCCAGATTTAGATTACGCAATACTTCTATAGCCATTGTGATTAATTCCACATCGGCTACGGGCGAACTGACTCCGATTAACTCGACACCGCACTGCCATCTCTCCCGGCTCTGCTTGCCCGTCTCATCGAAAACGAATGAGTTGGCTACGTAGTAATATTTTGCCAGTTCCGAATCTTTTGCAGTATCAATATAAAAACGAGCTGCCGGGATAGTCCCTTCCGGACGTAAAACGACACGCTCTCCGCTCCAGCCATCCCAATCCAAAAAAGAATAAGCTTTATTCAGCTGCCGCGGTGTCAGAGTGCCGGTTGAGGTAAACAAGTAAAGGTATTCCAGAGTAGGGGTTCTAATCTCCTGGTAGCCCCACCCGGCACAACAATCGCGAAACGCTGCCTCGACAAGGCGAAATTTTTCCATCTCGATAGGCAATAAATCGCGGAAACCTTTGCATCTTTGTACTTTCATCGTATTTCCATCTTAGACAGTGATTTGATTTTACACCAAATTAAGATAATGATTCAATATAACTATTACCAGGAACTTTGATGCAGATTACTAACATTGTCACCTTACCAGTTGCATTATTATTAATACCTGATTATAATGCGTTTGCATAGATTAATTAACAATAGTGTATTAACGATTACTTGATTATTGGGGTAATCTAAGTCTAGGGGAGGCAATCCGAGTGACCGCCACTATAATTGTTATTATAGTCCTCGTAGTACTGGCACTGGCGTTTGTCATAGAGCGGGTAGTTGCAGCACACCGCAGACAGGTAACCACCGGTCGTGAAGAACTTATCGGCAAGACAGCCACTACCCGAACTCCATTAACACCAACCGGTCAGGTGTTTTTCCGCGGTGAACGCTGGGAAGCCATTTCCGAGTCAGGGAATATCGAGGAAAATCAGACGGTAACTATTATAAAAGTCAAAGACCTGGTTTTATACGTAGTAAAACCGGATAATAATAAGACCACTTAATCTATCTAAGGCATAAATATATTAAATACAGGAGGTGTATATGGGTCCAATCATTATTTGGGTTGTTGTAGCAATATTTATCATCATACTTCTATCTCTCTCTATTAAGATCGTGCAGGAATATGAAAGAGGTGTAATTTTCCGCCTTGGCCGTTTAACGGGTGCCAAGGGACCGGGTTTCTTCATGATTATCCCTTTCTTTGATAGGATGGTTAAAGTCGACCTGCGTATTATTACCATGGATGTTCCGCCGCAGGATATCATAACCAAAGATAACGTAACCGTAAGAGTGAATGCGGTTGTTTATCTCAGAGTCGTCGACCCGGAAGCCTCAGTCGTTAAAGTGTTAGACCATATCCGGTCAACCTCTCTGATTTCCCAGACAACCGTAAGGAATGTTCTTGGACAATCTGAACTTGATGAACTATTAACCCAGCGTGAGAAGCTCAATCAAATACTGCAAAAGATGATTGACGAGCAGACCGACCCATGGGGTGTTAAAGTAACCATCGTTGAAATCAAGGATGTTGAATTACCTGAGTCGATGAGGCGGTCGATGGCAGCCCAGGCAGAAGCCGAACGTGAACGCCGTGCCAAGATTATTCACGCTGACGGTGAATTCCAGGCTTCTCAGAGGTTAGCTGATGCGGCTAAAATCATCGGACAGGAACCAGCCACTATCCAACTGCGTTATTTGCAGACAATGACAGAAATAGCTTCCGAGAAGACTAACACCATTATATTCCCATTACCAATCGAATTATTGAAGGCATTTGTATCTAAACCACAAAAACCACCGGAAGAATAACTATCTAATAAACATAAGACCTGAGCCGAACGGCTCAGGTCTTATGTTTTAAAGTAACATCGCCTTGTACTACCTGAATGATATTTCCACCTGCTTGCTTAATCAGCAGACTTCCGTCCGGTTTGACCGATTCGGCGGTACCTTCATAAACTGTATCACCGGATACCGCCCGAACATATTGCCCGATAGTTACCAGATTATCCCGCCACTCTTCAAATATCGATTTACTATTGTGCATAGATAAATATAGTTTGTCCAACTCAATCATCAATCCCTGTATTAAATCCACTTTGGGAATTTCCCGGCCGGATATAAAAGACAAACTGGTAGCAGTTTCCGCAATTTCCGGATATTCAACGGTATTTACATTGGCATTAATACCGATACCGATGACTGAGTATTCCACCTTACCGCCACGCAGACTGTTTTCAATCAATATGCCACAAACCTTTTTGCCATCAATCTGTACGTCATTAGGCCATTTGATTCGGGCTTTTATGCCGGTAATATTTCTAATAGCGTGAACTACGGACAGAGAGGCAATCATTATCATAAGAGGCAATTGGGCAACCGAAGGATTAAGTATAGCCGAATAAGCGATAACGCCTTCGGGCGAAGTCCATGTACGATTAAGTCGGCCTTTCCCGGCGGTTTGTTCGTCAGCTATAACCACCGTGCCTTCGATAACTTGTTTCCGGGCTATTTCTTTGGCAACATCATTAGTAGAAGTAACCGAGGGGAAGTATAAAATATTCCGTCCGACAATATGAGTGGATAAATTCTTTCTAATAGATTCAGGTAGTGAAACCATAATATCTCTTCTAATTATGGCAAGAAGTACAACTGGAAGAACCGCATGAGGAACAACCCCCGCCGCCAGCGACAGAAGTGGTAGCCCCGCTGGAATCTTTAGAAAATGAGGCACACTTCGATAAAACCCGTTTCGAACTTGTTTTACATTTAGGACATTCGGCCGCTTCATCTGCCTGACTGAGACGGCACAATTTTTCGAATTTTTCTTTACATTCCGGACAGTAATACTCGTAAATCGGCATTATTCTTACCTCTAAATTAAGTTTAAGGCAATTAAAGAGAAAGTTCAAGATAATATTACTTCTCAATGATACTATTTACGAAAAATGAAATAACTACGTTATTATGCGTTTTTTTCCCCTGTTTTATTCAGCAGCCATACGCCAATATTAAGGTACGTAGCAATACTAACCCACACTATATATGGAATTAGCAAATATCCTGCCAAAACCGAAACCTTTAAAGAGGCTATTATTGTCGCTAAAATGAGGAGCCATAAAATTATTATCGTAATAATACCACCACCCTTGGACTTTAACCCGAAAAAAACAAACGACCATGCAGCATTAACTGCCAGCTGTATCCAGAATAAAACAAACGCAATAAGTACTTCATTTGCGGCTATCCCTTTTTGCCAGACAAAAAATACTGATACGGCCATAAGAACATAAAGTACGAACCAGACCGGACCAAAAACCCAATTAGGCGGTGTGAAACGCGGTTTCCTTAATCCGGGGTACCATTTTTGCACTGCCTTAATAGTAGACAGACTACCGGTTGCCGCTGCTACCAAACAGACCAAAATACTGATTAAGAGTCGGATGATACTATCTAGTTCCATAGCTACCCCTGTTATTTAATTCTATTTTACTTTTCGCAGACCAACTTTCCCCCAACTATCGTCATCTCAACTTTAATGTCTTTGATTTTCTCCGGCGATACGGTCAGCGGATTATCACTTAATACTACCATATCCGCCAATTTCCCGGGAGTTAGTGAGCCTTTTACATATTCTTCTCCGGACGCAAAAGCGGCATTGATAGTGTACATCTGTAGAGCTTGTTGAGCATTAATGCATTCTTTAGAGTTTACCTTCCTGCCGGCTTTTGTTTTACGGGTAACTGCAGCATACATTCCTATAAGCGGATTATCCGGTACCACCGGAGAATCGGAACTGGCCGCAGTTATTAACCCACTGTCGATAAAAGTCTTAAAACGGTATAACCACGGTTGTGTTTCTGGAGCCAACGTCTCTAAATATCTGTCCCCACTGTAATACAAGAACAGCGGCTGGCTGACTATGATTATACCTAACTTTCGCAGACGTGCCATTAATTCCGGCGGACACTCGGAACAATGTTCGATGCGGTTTCGCATAGTGTTTTCTGGATTATGCTCCCGGGCATATTCGTAAGCTATTATCGCCGCCTCAACCATCTCTGCCGTAACTGCGTGAATACTTACCCGGTATCCTTTTTTGTTAGCACCCAAAACATAGGTATTCAAATCTTCCTGAGAGGGAAATAACTTACCGGTAGCTTGATTCAGAATGATTTTCAAACCTCCGAAACGGAGATTTTTATCACCGGAACGCGGGTAACCGCCTTTTATAAAATCGTTAAAGGAATCTGTCCCAGCGGTCATGGAAGCTCGTAAAGCAAACTTTCCCTCATTTTGCAGACGCTTCAATAAATTCCATCTTGCCGGAATATTACTGATAGACTCGTCCTGTACTGACGTAATCCCATTGGCCAAATAATGCCGCGAAGTGTCGGTTAGGCTCTGGTCTTGTTCTGTTTCACTCAGGGGAGGTAAAACGCTAGCCCGAATATAACCGAGCATCTCGTACAGAACACCGCTTAGTTCTCCGGTTTTCGGATCACGCTCAAACACCTTACCGGGAGGCTCGATACTTTCTTTTGTCAAATTAGCTAAAGATAATGCTCGACTATTTAGAATACATGAGTGTAGTGACCGATGGGATACCACGACAGGATTATCAGGAGCAGCTTCATCAATGTCCCAGCGGTTGGGATGCCTTTTGTCCGCCAGGTTATATTCATTATAGCCGGTAGCGGAAATCCATTTTCCAGGCGGTATTTCTCGAACACGTGTTCTAATAAGCTCTTTAATATCACCTATTGATTTCACCGACCAGGGGCTAACGTCAATACTGGACAGACTAATAGCCATAGAAAATATATGACAATGGGCATCGTTAAAACCAGGGACTAATGTTTTACCCCCACAATCGATCATCCTGGTATTTTTGCCGGTTAAAATACTGGTTTCATTTTTGTCTCCAACCGCTAATATTTTATCTCCGGCTATCGCTACCATTTCAGCTTGAGGCCGTTCGGGTGACATTGTAATAACTATGGCATTTTTCAGAATAAGGTCGGCAGAGAGCACATTAATTCCTTTCGAATGTTGGTTATTTTATATTTATAATTTTACATTTTATCCCTTGTGTTTACCAAATATGATTTATGATTATAAAGAAATATTTATGTCAGGTATTGATTAATTGGGAAATATACGTTAAGATAAACCAGGATTGAACCTTTAAGCCAGCCCGGAGAGACTGGCAAGGGGGACATAAGGAAAGCTAACGGATATACCTCTTGCCGGTTCGGTAAGAGGTATTTTAATGTCTGAAAAAACCATAATGACCCCGGATGATATCCGCCGCACGCTCGCAAGAATTTCCCACGAAATTATTGAAAGGCACTACAATGTCGAGAATCTTATACTAATCGGTATCCGCACCCGTGGTGTTCCCCTGGCACACAGGCTGGCAGAAAATATCGGAAGGTTAGAAAATACCAATATACCGGTAGGTTCATTAGATATCGGTCAATACCGTGATGACCAAAACCACTATAACTACAATCAAAAACCGGTGGTCGGCAAAACTATAATTCCCACAAATATTGAAAGTAAAAATATCGTCATTGTCGATGATGTGCTTTACACCGGACGAAGCATCCGGGCAGCGATGGATGCTGTTATCGACCTGGGTAGACCTAAATCCATTCAACTGGCCGTTTTGATAGATCGCGGCCACCGGGAATTACCCATTCGGGCTGATTATATCGGCAAGAATGTACCCAGCGCCCATGAAGAAAAGATACGGGTCAGACTGATTGAAACCGATGGCAAAGATGAAGTTATTATTATAATTCCAGCCGGTAAAAATGCCGTACCAACGGAGGTGAATAGATGACTCTGAAAAACCGCAGCCTGATTACCGTAGATGATTTTTCCGTCGGTGAAATGGAAGGAGTTTTCAATCTGGCTGATGAGATGGCCGAATCTATTACCAACCAACTCGATGTATGTAAAGGTAAGGTGATGGCAAGCCTGTTCTTTGAGTCCAGCACCCGTACACGTCTCTCTTTCGAGACGGCAATGCACCGATTGGGTGGAAGCGTTATTAGTGCTGTCGATATCGGAGCGACCTCGCTGGCTAAGGGCGAAAGCATCGCCGATATGGCCAGGGTTATCGGCAGTTACGCCGATATTATCGTTATCCGTCATCCCTGGGAAGGTGCCGCTAAAGTGGTAGCCGATTATTCCGGTATTCCGGTAATTAACGGCGGTGACGGCGGTCACCAGCATCCCACCCAGACTCTATGCGACCTCTACACGATACGTAAAGAAAGAGGATCTATTGCCGGAATGAATATTGCTCTCTGGGGTGATTTAAAATACGGCCGGACAATTCATTCCCTTATCTTCGCTTTAGCTAAATTCAGTGCGAATATTTTGTTTTGCCCCAGCCCCGGTCTTGAAGTACCCGAACATGTAATACAAAAACTAATTGCCGAGTATGGAGGCGATATCGAGAAAATGACGCCGGAGCAAAAAGCAAAAACCGACCGCTTTCCGCTAAATGCCATTTATACTACACCAAACCAACCGCACCAGTTGGCTATGATGCCGGGTGTTGATATCGAACTTGAGCTTAAGACCGGTCTGGATGCCCTCTATGTAACACGTCCTCAGAAAGAAAGATTCAACGATGCAGAACAGCAATTGAAAGACAAATATCCGGTCGTAGATAAAGAACTGTTAAAAGATAAATCGTTCCGCCGGGCAATGGTAATGCACCCGTTACCTCGTGTCGATGAACTTGCTTACGAACTGGACAGCGACCCCCGTAGTCTCTACTTCAAACAGGCTGCTCAGGGAGTGCCGGTACGCATGGCTTTGGTTTCCCTGTTACTCGGGATGAAAGATACTAAAATAACTGAAAATGAAACAAGCGCACCCAAGTACGAATATCCGATTTATAAACAGGATACCGGTATTAAATGTCCGAATAAAAAGTGCGTTTCGGTTCAAGCTACCGAAATAAGATACTTGAAACCTGATTTTAAAATCGTAAACTTTAAACCGCTGACCCTGCGTTGTAACTACTGCGAACATGGTTTTGAGCCGAAATACGTAGCGAGTACCGAATGGCATGAGGGAATGCTCGTCAGTAAAAAATATCATAGCGCCGGCAGTCACTGGTCGCAACATATCAAACCCGAAAATTTACTAATATTTAACTCGGCAAAAGATGCAGAAGCCGCCGGATTTAAGGCTGATATCAGAGTAAAAAAAGAAGCGGAAGCTAACCTTTCAGGCACTTAAATAAATGAATACCACCAAACCATTGTTAATAAGAGACGGACGTATCATCGATCCGGCTAATGGAATCGATATGATAGGTAGTATATTGATTACAGGTGACAAAATCGGCTGGGTCGGTAGGCAAGTGGACCGAGTACCCTGTTCAGACTACAGGGTTTTTGATGCTAAAGAAATGATAGTGTGTCCCGGATTCATCGATTTACACTGCCACCTGCGACAGCCCGGTTATGAAGAAAAAGAGACTATTGCTACCGGGTCTCGATCGGCAGCGAAGGGTGGTTATACTACAATTTGTTGTATGCCGAATACTAAACCGCCTCTGGACAATGAAAAAGCTATAGGTTATGTAAAGACTGTAGCACGTAAAGAAGGCTCAATTAGAATACTCCCTATCGGTTGTATTACTAAAGACCGTAAAGGCAAAACTGTAACAGATATGACTGAATTGAGCCATGCCGGAGCAGTTGCTTTCAGTGATGACGGCGATTCGGTTATGAACGATGCTTCACTAATTGAAGCACTTACTAACTCTAAAACACTCGGACTTCCAATTATTGAACATTGTGAAAATAAAAAGCTTGCTATAGACGGTCAAATTAATGAAGGTAAAATTGCCCGTAAGCTGGATTTAAAAGGTATCCCGGCCGAGGCCGAGGAATCTATCGTGAGACGTGATATCGATTTAGCCAAACAGACCGGCGGCAAGCTGCATATAGCTCATACCAGTACCGCGGGCTCAGTAGTCCTAATACGGCAAGCGAAAGCAGACGGTGTGAATATTACCGCCGAAGTAACACCGCACCACCTGACGATGACTGAAGAAATGGCTCTCGGATATAACACTAACGCTAAGGTAAATCCTCCCCTGCGTACTATAAAGGATATCGATGCCCTGATAGCAGGTTTAACGGACGGGACTATTGATGCTATCGCCACCGACCATGCACCTCACACTAAAGCTGATAAAGAATGCGATTTTATTAATGCAGCCTTCGGTATCAGCGGTTTTGAAACGTCACTGGGAAGCCTGATGAACCTCTTACATACTGGTAAATTATCACTGCTTGATATTATCGCAAAGTTAACTATCGGCCCGGTAAAAGTCATGGGAAAAGACTACGGTAACCTGGGTACGTTAACAGTTGGCAAATCAGCAGACATTACTATATTCGACCCACAAATAAGCTGGATGGTGGACCCCGATAAATTCATATCTAAAGGTAAAAATACACCGCTGGTAGGACAAACACTAAAAGGTAAAGTAATAGCCTCCATTTATGGCGGTAAGGTAGTATTTAAAGAGGTTGGATATAATATTTTGTAACCGGATTTTTACTTTTATAGTTAAGAAACGGTAAAATACGAGGGAATCTTTAACTCTATATGCTACAATAATGAAACAAGTACAGACTAAGGTAATCAATAATATACGCATTTTACCCGAGTTAAAGCGTAACCACGGCAAGAGCAGCCGTGAAACACGCTTAATCTGGCTTGCAGCACCTGAAATTGCCCAAGAAGCCAGACCGGGACAATTCGTAATGGTAAAGTGCGGGGCAGATTCTACTTTGCCGCGACCATTCAGTATTTTCCGTATTTATAGTAAAAGTGATCTGGCTCTATTCTATACCGTTTGGGAAGATGGCAAAGGAACAGATTGGTTAGCCGAACGACGAGTAGGTGATATTGTTGAAATATTCGGTCCGCTCGGTAGTGGCTTCTCAATTCAACGTACATCGAGAAATCTGTTACTCATTGCCGGCGGTATGGGTCTCGCTCCACTCTTTTTCTTAGCTCAGGAAGCACTGAGCCGTATGTGCTCGGTTACATTATTATATGGAACGGCAGTACGAAATCGTTATCCGATACCTCCGGAAATTAAAACGGTACCGGCTACTGATGACGGTAGTGTCGGATATAAAGGACTGGTTACCGACCTTATTCCCCAGTATATTAACGGTATCGACCAGATATTTGCCTGCGGCCCGATGTCAATGTACATGAATATGATGGAACGAAGTAAGTCATTGGGTATCGAAGGAAAACCAACTCAGGTATCCTTAGAAGTTAGAATGGCCTGTGGCGTCGGAGTTTGTTTCGGATGTACGATACGAACGAAACAAGGCCTTAAACAGGTCTGTAAAGACGGACCGGTTTTTGATATAAATGATATTATATGGGATAGTGTCGTCTTATAATTTCTATTTTGCCTCGGAATATTCTTCCTACAACATCCTGAAAATTGACGCTGTACGTAACTTTTGATACGATTATCTGTGAATGTTTATAACCCCGCCTACTTAGATTAATTGCTTAACCGGTGCGGGTTATTCTGGCTTTCAAATAGGAAAGTGAGGCACGATATGGATTTTGGATACAGCCAACAGGAAGAGTCCTTCCGCGAAGAAGTCAGGGATTTTATTAAAAAAGAATTTCCGGCGGACTTGAGGTGGAAATTCGGTGTTACTTTTACACCGTCAGTTCAAACTCACGAAGGCAAAGATTGGGAATACGTAAGCGGTATGCGAGCTAAATTCGGCGCTAAGGGTTGGCATTCTTTAAGCTGGCCGGAAGCCTACGGAGGCAAAAACTCGTTATTTCTTCAGAATATCGCCTGGGAAGAAATCCTTTATTATAACGTTCCTGCCGTTGACCATATTGGTGTTACTTTCTTTGCGCCTACACTCCTTAAGTTTGGCACCGAGGAGCAGAAAAAGAAATACTTGCCCGGCATCGCTAAGGGAGAAACCTACTGGTGCGAATTGCTAAGCGAACCGGATAGCGGCTCGGATTTGGCTTCGTTAAAGACAACAGCTACTTTAGACGGCGATTACTATGTTCTTAACGGACAGAAGACATGGAATACAGGTGCCCATAAGACCCAGATGGGTTTCGTTTTGACCAGGACAGATATGAATCTCGCCCGTCACCGCGGGCTCAGCTATTTTGCTTTAGATATGAATACACCAGGCATTACAGTCAGACCTCTGGTGAATATACTCGGCGAGCACGAGTTCAACGAAGTCTTTCTTGATAACGTGCGCGTCCCGAAAGAAAATATGGTTGGCGGCTTGAACAAGGGCTGGTATGTTACGATGATGACGCTTGATTATGAGCGCTTCGCCCAGATGTTTTATCCTGCGGTACGCAGTTATCTGGACGGGCTCGTAGCCTACTTGAAGGAAGCTGGTATTAAGCTTGATGCCGCATTCCGCGACCGCCTGGCTTATTTATATTCCGAGTGTGAAATGGCCAAGATGATTCACTACCGGGCTATGTGTATTATGGCGAAAGATAGCCCTTCAACTTACGAAGTCGCTATGGATAAGATGTACAATTGTGAATTGGCGCAACGTGCTGCTGATTTCGGGGTACAGGTGTTAAACAATTACGGCGGCCTGTGCGGTAACTCAAAATACGCTCCGTTAAACGGTTGGCCGTCCTACTACTATCTGGATACTTCATCTTATACAATGATGGCCGGTACTTCAGAAATCGACCGCAACGTCGTTGCTACCCAAGGTCTGGGATTACCGAACGAATAGTAAACAGGAAAGAGAGTATTCCTATGGATTTTACATTAAGCGAAATGCAAGAAATGCTACGAACATCCGCTAAAGACTTTTTAAAGACTAACTGTCCGAAGGGCCTGGTACGCCAGATGGCTAAAGATGAAAAAGGCTACACCAACGAGCTCTGGCAGCAGATGAGCGAAATGGGCTGGATGGGCTTAATCGTGCCGGAAAAATACGGCGGGGCTGATGGCAGTTTCCTCGATTTGGTTGTTTTGTTAGAGGAAATGGGGCGAGCCTGTTTACCCGGTCCGTTTTTCTCAACAGTCCTACTGGGCGGGTTATCTATCATGGAAGCCGGCAATGAAGAACAGCAGAAAGAATATTTGTCCAAAATGGCCGAGGGTAAGCTATTACTCACGCTGGCCCTATTAGAAACCAGTGCCAGCTATAAAGCCGATGGCATTAAGGTTAAAGCTTTACCGGAAGGTAATGATTATATTATTCAGGGGACGAAACTTTTCGTACCGGATGCACATGTCAGCGACTATATGGTATGTGCGGTCCGGACTAAAGATGACGGCAAGCCTGAAGACGGTATTACCCTATTTATCATCGACAGCAAAACCCCCGGCATTACCATTAATATGCTTAATACTATTTCCGGCGATAAGCAGTGTGAAGTTATCTTCGATAAGGTTAAAGTACCGTCTGCCAATATACTCGGTAGCTTGAATCAGGGCTGGCCGTTAATGGAAAAAATATTGGAAAAAGTAACCGTGGCCAGATGTGCCGATATGATTGGCGGAGCCAAAGCTATGATGGACCTTACCCTGGATTACGCCAAACAGAGAAAGGCCTTCGGCAAACACATCGGCAGTTTCCAGATTATCCAGCATAATTGCGCTAATATGTTGATAGAAGTCGATGGCAGCTCTCTGGTAGTAAATGAGATAGCCTGGCGGCTCAGTGAAGGCTTACCCGCAGCAGATGAAGTCCATATTGCCAAAGCTTTGGTGAATGAAGGTGTCCGTCATGCTTCGGCAATATGTATGCAGATAAACGGGGCCATCGGGTTTACCGAAGACCATGACATGTCAATTTACTACAAACGGGCTAAAACAACAGAGATAGACATGGGTACCAGCCATTTCCATCTGGATAATTTAGCTGAATCCAAGGTCAAGTAGATTAACGATAATTGGTTTGTCTTTTACTTGTTCTGAATTAAAGAGAAAAATTCCGCACGGCTGGCGTCATGTTTCAAAAAACTGCCGCGTATTGCGGATGTGATGATGCTGCTACCCGGCTTCTTCACACCCCGCATTATCATACACATATGCTCTGCCTTAACGACGACAGCAACACCTGAAGGCTTAAGTCCCTCCATAACCGTATCAGCAATATCGGTAGTCAGACGTTCCTGAACCTGCGGACGGCGGGCGATAATATCGACTACCCTGGCTATTTTACTTATACCAACAATCCGGCCACTCTTATTTGGAATATAACCTACATGCACTATTCCAAAGAACGGCAGCAAATGATGTTCACACATCGAGTAAAAAGGAATATCCCGTACAATCACCATTTCACGGTGACCCTGCTCAAAACCTGTCTTTAACTCTTCTGTGGGATTAACTTTTAATCCGGCGAATAATTCGGCATACATATCCGCCACCCGCCGGGGAGTATCTTTTAATCCCTCACGTTCAGGGTCTTCGCCGATGGCTTCGATTATTGATGACGTTGCTTTCTTTAATTTATTTATATTTATCACAATCAGACTCCTATATCCATTTTATAAGCTCATCAATAACCCAGAGATTTTTCTACCAGTTTTAGGTCAGCGGGTAATTCAATAAACGGTGCGGCGTGTTTCAGCGCTATATCCGTATCTTTCAAACCATTACCGGTAACGACACAGACGATTCTCTTTCTAGAAAAGTCCGCACCCTTCCGAACCATTTTGACCAGACCGGCTAGTGAAGCGGCAGACGCCGGTTCCCCGAATATGCCGCCTTTAGCGGCCATTAGTTTCTGAGCGGCCAGGATTTCGTCATCACTGACCATATCGATAATACCGCCTGACTCGTCACGAGCCGTCTCAGCCTTCTTCCAACTGGCCGGATTACCGATTCTGATTGCAGTTGCCACCGTCTCCGGATTCTTAATCGGGTAACCGTGAACAATAGGGGCAGCCCCCTCCGCCTGCCAACCCATCATTTTCGGTTTAATTTTAGATTTACCCAACTTGTGGTATTCTACAAACCCTTTCCAATATGCGGTGATATTACCGGCATTCCCTACCGGAATAAACAAGTAGTCAGGGGCTTCACCGAGTGATTCGATAATTTCAAAGGATGCGGTTTTCTGGCCTTCTATACGGTAAGGGTTAACCGAGTTTACCAGAGAAATCGGGTGTTTCTCGGTCAGTGCCAGCACAATTTCCAATGCCTGGTCAAAATTGCCGTCTATTGCGATTATCTTGGCATTATAGACGATTGCCTGAGCTAACTTACCCATCGCAATATGGCCTTTGGGCAATATAATAGCACAACTCAAACCGCAATAAGCCGCAAAGGCTGCTGCGGAGGCGCTGGTGTTTCCCGTAGAAGCACAGGCAATGGCCTTACTGCCGTCTTCTATCGCCTTAGCAACCGCCATGACCATACCACGGTCTTTAAACGAACCGGTCGGATTACACCCTTCCAGTTTAAAATATAACTCGCCTACTTTAAGCTCTTTTTCCAGTTCTAAAGTACGGACTAAAGGAGTATCACCTTCTCCGATAGTAAATATCGGGGTTTTTGCAGTAATAGGTAAATATTCACGATATTTAGCAAGGACTCCGGTCTTCATTCAAATTCTCCCCAACCATGAAGTTAAATAACGTCTTCGATACGGACGAAGTTGCATATTTCTTTAACAACCGGCAACTTTTTAAGCTGACTTAAGGCATCCTGAACGGATTTTTCTTTAGACAGATGAGTCATGATGACTATTTCAGCCGTTCCGGTAATGCTGTTAGCTTCTTTTTGCAACATCGAATTAATGCTTATCATATGGTCACCGAGGACCTGAGATATTTTAGCCAGTACCCCGGGCTGGTCGCTAACTTCCATTCTTAAATAATATCTGGTTTCTACTTCTGCCATTGGACGTATGATTTTACCGGTTTCTATATTCCAGCCGCCGGCTCCCACCTTAAATACTATATCTTTAGCCGCCGAAGCGATATCAGCGACTACCGCACTGCTGGTGGGAAATGCTCCGGCTCCCTGACCATAAAATAGTAACTTACCAACCAAATCACCTTCTACCTGAATAGCATTAAAAACACCATCTACACTGGACAGCATCGCATCCTCCGGAAGGAAGACCGGATGGACTCGTACCTGAATGGTATTGTCATCCTGCCGGGCAATCGCCAGCAACTTAACAGCATAACCAAGTTCTTTAGCGTATTGAAAGTCACGTTTGGTCAGTTTCGAAACACCCTCGCAGTAAACATCATGCGGCCGTACCTGGCAATGGAACGCCAGTGAAGCCAGTATCGCCAGCTTATAAGTCGCATCTATACCATCAAGGTCATTGCGCGGGTTTGATTCCGCATAGCCTAACTCCTGGGCCTTTTTTAAAGCAGTCGCAAATTCCACGCCTTCTCTAGCCATGCGTGATAGTATATAGTTGGTGGTCCCGTTGATAATCGCATGAATACTAATAATCCGGTTGGCTACTAAATCACGCTGGAAAGGTGCGATCAAGGGAATACCGCCTCCGGCGCTTGCTTCGTAATGAAGCCCTACATTATTCTGTGCCGCAAGAGACCATAGTTCAACACCATGCTTGGCGATAACCTCTTTATTTGAAGTAACAACATGTTTACCCCCGGTTAAAGCCCGCTTTAAATATTCAAAAGCAGGTTTTTCACCGCCGATAGCTTCAACAACGATATCTATGCCATCAGTATTGAAAAACTCTTCTTCATCGGTGGTCATTAGCTTCGAGTCGATAGCTTTAGCCAGCGGGCGCTCCAAATCAACGCCGATTACCTTAACCTTCCTTAAGATTACCGGCGAACCGACGTAATCGGCTAATACTTTGGCTTTCTTTTCGTCCAATAGCACCTGAACGACTTGCCCGGCAACAGTGCCAAGCCCCATTAGCCCGATACCAATATTCTTCATGATACCCCTTAATCACCAATTACTTTAGATATAGCCCAGAAAATAGGAGCTCCCTCATTACCATTAATTACATCCGTAGCCGATATTGAATCGACAACTACTGCATTAGCTTGTGCCGATAGGAACCATAGCTCAAATAAAGCATTGGCTATTGTGTTTTTATCCTCATCTGAAATTGCTGCATCACTGTCAGCACCAACTACTTTTATTAACCAGGAGCCGCCTTTAGTGGTCATAGTAATATCTTTAACCGGCTGGCTAATTTCACCGATTTCCAGACTAAAAGCAGCATTTTTAAATGCAGCGCTGAATATCTCCGAATCTTCACTGACAAACCCGATTAGACCACCATTTTTACCGCCGGAGCTATACTGAGATTTCTCGTCAGCTATAGTGCCGAAATCCTGCCCGTTTTCTACAATATCCTTACGTACCTGATTAGCTTCCGCTTCGCTGCCCAGCAACATTGCCCTAACATTAGCCTGACCCTCATATTCTCCGGTGCCTGTTTCAATAAGCATAATTAACCAGTAACCTACCGCTTTTTCTTTGTCGGCATCGGGACGCCCCTGGCTCAGACTGCCGGTATCACTGGAAAAGGCATATTCCCCGGGAACATTTGAGCCAAGTAAATTTATAAATATTTCTTTAGGGTGCATCCCTATCGCACCTTTTTGGTTCTTTGAATAATCATCCAGGGAATATTGTGCAGCCAGGTCTGCAAAACTCTGCCCTTCATCAAGTAACGCTCTGATTGCATTAACCTGGGCATCACTCTCTAAAAACATCACCTCGATGTCACGTTGTTCTACGGTTGCAGGTACTTGAGGTATAAAATATTCTTCTAGCATTTTTCCGGAGAGCAGCTGCATTCTAATATATGTTGCCCAGCCTTCAGTGAGGTTATATTCTTTGAGTTTGGTATTAACTTCTTCATTAGTAACCGTAATATTTACGTCAGCGGCTGCCTGCTTAAGTATTTCAGTTTGCGCCATTAAAGAATCCACCTGCATGGCATAATTATAAATGAGATTCTCGTCTTGACCTTCACTCATAGCTTTTAGTGTATTAACATATTGTCTCATGGTTATCTTTTCGCCGTTAACATTTATAACCGTTTTATAATACGGCCATTGCTCTTCCATAAACCATGCCGTAAAAAGTCCTATTATAACCACCGCAATTAACGCGATGCCGCTGAACATAATTATCCGCTGGCGTTTTTTTTGCTGCTGCCAGCGGGAAAGCTGGGGCTTGGTATACTCTTTTTGCATTTTTTCGATTTGTTTTTTTGACACTCTATCTCTCCGTAACTACAGATAAATCCCGTTTATAATATCTTAATACTTTCCAACAATTGTATAACTATATTTATAACCGAAATAGGGGACGATTTCAATTCGGCGAACAATTTCATATCGGGATAACGTTTTATTTGTCCCGAATAAGATGGTAATACATTCGTACGTTGGGCTGACTTTAAAAATGAACGGTAATTATGCTAATATAAAAACGCTGGTTGACGGGGTGTAGCGCAGCCTGGTAGCGCACCTGAATGGGGTTCAGGTGGCCGACGGTTCAAATCCGTCCACCCCGACTTTGATTCTAAAATGCCGCTGGTAGCCGGAAAATATGCGTTCTAGCGCACATTAATACGGCAAAATCTCACACTCAGCCGTGTGTGCTCTAACGCACATTAATGGAGGAGTTACAGCGGTGTTTGATTCTAAATCTATATTGTCCCCTTCCCTGGTAAACCTTAATGATGGCAAACTGGCCACGCATCTAAAATTATTTTTACTTTCCCGGAAAACAGACGGGCTATCCCCGAAAACTCTAATCGATTACGCCCAAAAAATCGGAAAGTTCATCGAGTGCTGCCACCACGGCAGGCTTTACTACCTCGACCAGGTCACCACGATGCACGTCCGGCTTTATATTGCCGCGCTGCAGGAAAATCACAAGCCAGGGACGGTCCACAGCCATTACGGCACTCTTAACGTCTGGTTTAACTGGCTGGCCAGCGACGAAATTAAGGTTATCGAAAAAAACCCGATGTCGCCCATGCGGCCGCCTAAAGTGCCTCAGACCATTATCAAGCCGTTTCGACCGGAGCATATCGAAACCCTGGCAAACCTTTGCCCTGCCGGTACTTTTCTCGGGGTCCGTAACCGGGCTATCGTCTTACTTTTTACCGATACCGGTCTGCGCTTGTCAGAACTGGCCGGCATACAGCTCGCGGACATCGATTTCGACCGCTTTTTTATCCGGGTCATGGGGAAGGGGCAAAAGGAGAGATTGGTATCTTTCGGCAAGAAATCGGCGCTGGCCCTGGTTAAATACCTGCTGCTCCGGAAAGACGGTCTCGGTTGTTTATGGGTTAACGAGGAACGCCGGCCGCTAAAGTGGCGCGGTGTGCAATCGGCAATTCAGCAGTTGGCCCGGCTGGCCCGTCTCCAGGACGTCCGGTGCTCGCCGCATACTTTCCGGCATACATTCGGGACAATGTCGCTGCGGAACGGTGCCAATGAGCTGGATGTTCAGAACTTAATGGGCCACAGTACCCGGGATATGACGTATAAATATGTAAAAACTATCAGCTGCGAAGAGGCCGCGATAAAACAACGTCCATTTAGCCCGGTCGATAATCTACATATAAAATAAATCTCAAAAACCATTTTTCAATGGTGTTTACTCTACTTACTGCGCCGGTTAACACCGTGCATTAGAGGGGTGGGTATTAAATTTTAGTGATAAGAATGGAAGGAATTAATATTTTTAGCTTTAAGTAAATTATTATTACTCTCAATATTCCTTACACTTTCCTTACATTATTATGTCGTCTCACTTCTAAAATCCTTACACTTTCCTTACACTTTCCTTATCACTCCGTGCGCATACATACACCCCCGCCGCCAGTTTATCTGTTGTGTCAGGCTCAATACTTGACAATAACTGATTTGAAAAACCGTTTACCGGCGCATAAATGCCTAAAAACACGTTAAAATTGGAAGGATTTGCAGTTTTAGCCTCAAACCTTGACAATATTAGCACTATTGTTCTATGGTTTAGCTAAATATGGGATTTATCGGATGTATCGGATAACTGGCAAATGAGTAAGAGGTATGTTGTGTGTACCCTGTGCCCTACGGCTTTCTCGCGTAAAGCTAATCTGTTATACCATCTAATTTTCAGCCACGATATGCGCCCGAGCGAGGCGAATGAAATAGTGAATACCAGGGAGGCAAATAATGGACAAATTAGAAATTCCAATCTTGAAGAGACAGGACGGGACGATGTACTTGTCGGTACCGGAGGAAGTATTAAACCAGTTCAAGCAACCCTCCGCGACTTTGAATGAAGAAATAATCAAACAGAAAGACGCCGATATCGATGCCCTGAAAACCGAAAACGCCACTCTAAAAGAAGAGTTGGCCAAAACCCCGAAGTCTATCGCCGATTTTTCCCCGGAAGACCGCGCGGTTTATTTCAGCGAATGGGTTAAAAGCCTGACACCGGAAGGCCGGGCGTTACTGCACGAGGAGTTGGATATAAGAGAATCCGTAACCGTTCCGACCGTACCAGGGCCGGATACCAGCGGCCAACCGGGAGTTATCAAGGTTACCTTAACGAAATAAGCAAGAAGGTGAGCGATGGTTCCTAAAAAGAAAATGACCCCCGAAGAGATAAAAGCCAAGTATGGCAATTTTATCGACATTGATAGTTTAATCGATGTTATTGCTGCTGAGGTTGCCAAGCGGCAGCCGTCACCGGCTCCAGCTGCGGAGCTAGGCCAGACCGAGCTTGACCGTATTTGTGACGAAGTATTAAAGCGGCTGCCACCTTCGAAAGAACCACCCACGGCTGCCGATATCGCCGCTGAGGTTATTAAAACATTACCGCCCACTTTACAAGGAATGGATGCTAAACCGGTACCGACCGCGGCGGAAGTGGCCGCTGAGGTTAAGAAATTAATTGTTATGCCGACTCTGGATGAATTAGTCGCGGCATTATTACCGCCGATTTTAAAAGAGCTTCCGGCAATCATTCCTCACCCGGTAGAAAATGAGCTTATCGATAAAGTCCAGTACCGTATTGCCGGGACGATGGCGGAGACGATGGCCGGCAAAATAAATACTGCTATCGCCGAATATCTGAAAAAGTTGCCGGATATGATTGACGCGGCATCTGAAGAGGTGTTTAAAAAAAATGGCGAGGCATTGAAGCAATCACTTATTGATGCCGTCAAAGAAGAGCCAGCAGCCGGCAGCGGAGCTGGCAATCCGGGCGGGCCGGTGCCGCAGTCCGGACGTATGAGCATTATCGGGGAAATTCTGAAACTCGTCTCGGAAAACGCGGAGGGCGTTAAAACATTAAAAGACATCTTTATGCCGGCGAAACAGGAAGTCTTTGCCGGAGATTTCGGGCGGGCATGGCAATTATACCAGACGATGGAAAAAATGAAGAAGGCGGGCATCGATGTCGAGCAATTTACCAAAGCGGTCATCCCCGGTAGCCAGCCTTAAAACGGAACTGGCCCGGGCTAAGCGGCAACTGGCCGCCGCCCAGGGCAGAGAGGCACGGAGAAAGAACGCTCGATTACGTAAACGGGAAAACCGGGAGAAAAGGAAGGCCATCCAAGAGGTAACCAATTTAATTTTCGCAATGGCGGATAGTGCAGCAAAGGATTGAGTTATGAAAACAAAATCATCGGCCGACATGTTAACCTGGCAGTACCGGGCATTAATCGAGGAGCTTTCCCATGTTACATTGCACGCCGGCGACGATTCCTGCCCGTGTAACCAGGTAGAGCTGGACCCACCGGAATACTGCCTCGGGAAACACCTATTAATGGTGTCATCGCTGGCCCGGGAAACGGCCTTGATGGACGAGGCACACCGCAAAATATTGGCCGACCTTAATACCGAAGCCCTCGAATACCACAACAAAGCCAAGACGATTTATTGTAAGGGCGGCACCTGGCCCGACCTCGAGAAATGGTCGCGGAACTGGCGAAAGCAAATCGAGCCGGTTTATTATAGTTGCAATGCGAAAGCCCATTTAAAAGAGGACGTTATCGCAAATCTCTTCGAAAAATACCCAATGGTCAAGGTCAAGGGCAATTGTAAAAGCAATACCTGCTCTTTCACGGTAACACATACTGAGAAAACAGAGGCGATATCACCGTCCATAAAGTCGCTGCCGGACACCATCGACGAGTTGTTGAAGCAAGTTGACGCTAAAAAGCGGACCGTCAGCAATAAAACCACCGCTTTCGGCCAGACCGGCGTCACAAAATACGATTTTGAGTACCGTATTATCGAGGGCGATAAGCTGAACGTGTCACATGACCCGCATACTTTCACACCTAACCCGAAATATCCGGCGGAATTGCAACCACGTATTCGGGAACGGGCAGCCCAGCGGCTCCAGGTGCAGAATATAAGCCAAAATTTAGAACCTGATGCACTACTGGTCGATTTTCAGAGCATCGACCGGGGAGCTCCGATTATCGATGCTCATTATAACGTGTTAAGCGGAAACGGTCGCACTATGGCTTTGCTTTTAGCAGCCGGCAATTTCCCGGACAAATATGCCGCTTACCGCAAGGCACTGCTAAAAATCGCACCGGCTTATGGTATAGAGACGAAACAAGTCGAAAAGCTAAAAATGCCGGTGCTCGTCCGGGAGCTGCTGACCAAAGTGTCGCTAAAGGATTTCGCCCAGGAAGCCAACGCCCCGGCCGCCATCGAATCATCGGCTATCGAGAAAGCCCGTACCGACGCGGATAAGATAACCTCCGAAATGCTAAACGGTTTAAACGTCCTCGAGGGCGAGGGAATCGAAGACGCGATACGGTCCGCGCGGAACAAATCTTTTGTTACAGCTTTTTTAAACAAGCTGCCGGCGAATGAGCAAGCAAGACTCGTAGATGCCCAGGGCCAGTTATCCCAGGACGGCGTCCGGAGAGCGGCGATGGCGTTATTCGTTGCCACGTTTAAAGGCGATACAGGCCTCCGGTTAGCGGAGAAATACTTCGAGTCGACCGACGTCAACGTCAAGAATATCTTTAATGGCATTACAGGAAGTCTCGGCATGCTGGCCAAAGCGGAAAGCATGGCACTATCCGGCCAGCGGGACCCGGATTATATCATCGGCGATGATATGGCGAAGGCCGTCTCCGTTTACAGCGGAATTAAAAAAACGCCTGGCATGACCGTGGAGAAATATCTCAATCAATCATCGATGCTGGAGCGGGAATTAAACCCGTTCCAGGAGAAAATACTCAAGGCTCTGGATGAGCACAGCCGGTCCGGCAAGCGAATCGCCGGTATATTGTCCGGCTATGCACAGAAAGTCATCGATAGCCCACCGCCCGCCCAGGGCAGCTTTATGCCGGAATCCAGAGCGACCAAAGAGCACCTATTCGATAGTGCAGTCCGGTCTTTGATGGTACTGGCGGAGCTGTTCGACCTCAACCGGGAAAATACCAGCCGGTTAATCGCTGCGGTCAAGTATTTAATGGAAGACGAGCAGGGTGCGGTCCGCCGGTATAAAGAGCTGGCGAAAGAGGCCGCCCAGGGCGGCTATAAGGAAGTCGGGCGGGTATTTAATCATATCGCCGCGGATGAAAATGAGCATTACAAAAGTCTTTTTAGTATCCAGGACATCGTTAAGTTGAACGAAAAGCCGGTGCCGAAGTTAATCGAGATTTATCCTAATTCTATCGTCAAGCATTATATCGATTCCAAAGAGTGCCGGCCGGGCACGTTCCGGGTATTGAAACCGGACCCGCATTTGATGGTCTTTATTTGTTGCCGTAAAGGGCAGCATTGGGTCGGCGGACATTGCCACGGCAAGCCGACGGTCCATAAGACGATTATCCGACTGGACAAAGAAAATCGCACAATATACGAGCAGGAAGTCGAGCAGTTCAGGAAAATGGGCGTACCGGTGGAAAACGGCGCAGCGGAGAAAGAAGTACTACCACAGATGAATGAAACGGTGCCGGCAAAGGTCAAGAAGGCCATCTCAAATTCGGTGCAGGTTAGGCTCGAAGAAGAGACGGGTTACCTGGTATGTAAGGCCGGCGGGCAGCTCCGTAAACAGGCGGATATTACCGGCGAGGCTCACTCTATCAGCATCCCGCTGACCTGCGATAACGGCAAAATACACGCCCTGGTACATGAGCATCCTACTAACCCCTCACCATCGCCGCAGGACTTAAAAACGGCGGCTCAATTAAAAATACCGGTCTGTATTATTCATAAACGGGAGGTAACATGTTACCGAGTGGTAGCAACAAAGAAAGAAGGTTCTGTTGCATAGCAGTGCCAAAAAAGATATACTCCCCGTAACAGAGGCAAACAATGATAAATAGTGGTTGCCTTAAAAGGGGGA
>JAFGLR010000177.1 GCA_016927955.1 Dehalococcoidales bacterium | reverse complement strand
TTTTTTACTGCTTCTGCCAGAGGTAACAGAATACCGGGTGTGTCCGATATCGGGGCTCGATAAGAAGATGACCCCGCGCCATAAGCGGATACATGAATTGCCTGCGCCCCGGCGTCCACCAGCATGGGCACGATTTGTTGTGTTTCCTCGAGTGTGATACCGTTAGGTACACCAAACTCCTGAGCGTTTAGACGAATCCATATGGGGTAATCCGAACCCACAGTTTTTCTTACGGCCTGCAAGATTTCCACAGCAAAACGGGCTTTGTTTTCGGGAGTACCGCCGTATTTATCCGTTCGTACGTTAGAAGCCCCTGATAGAAAGGAAGCAATAATATACTGATGAGCTCCATGCATCTCAACTCCATCCAGTCCTGCCTCCTTAGCCCTCATGGCTGCATCTGCATACCACTGGACCCTTTCCTGGATTTCATCAATCGTGAGTTCATGGGGTGGTTTGCCGTTTAGCCCAATGTTCCGGTGCAGACAGATCACCGCCGATGGACTTACCTGGGCTGGTTGACCGTCTCTAAGCTCCGTTCCGGCATGCATTAACTGCACAGCAATTTTGGCATCATGTTTGTGGACAGCTTCAGCTAGCTTTTTCCAACCGTCTATGTGGCTGTCTGAACCAAGGCAAAGCTGATTACCGAAATGGCATTTGAGACCGGGTGCACTCCCCTCAACGATGATTAATCCTGTACCGCCCTTTGCCCGCGCCTCGTAGTAATCCAGAGTACGCTGGCTAATAAAACCACCGGGTTCACCCAGACCGGTCCCCATAGGTGGTAGCACGACCCTGTTTTTTAACTGCATTTGTCCTAGCTGAAAAGGTTCGAACATTCTGGGATAAGCATTACTCATAATAAATACTCCCTCCAACCTCAGTTTATTAATCGATTAATTACCAATCCCGCCGGTGCTTTTGGATAAAAATATGTGGACTTACGCGGCATTTTATCATTAGCATCGGCAACAGCTTTTATAAGTGATGGCTTTACCGGTTTTAAGAAGAAGGCAAGCTGGTATTCCTGTCTGAGTACCATGTCCATGGCATCCTGTCGGTCATAGCTGTAGTCAATTTTTGCTTCGTCGGTACCGCCGATTCCCAGCCCCAGGATTTTCTCAAGAATGATGTGATCGATGATACTCACATCCAGCTTACGGTAAATCTCGCTGTGGAAAAGGGGCATTGTCTGTCCGTCGATACTATGCTCTTTCAGGGTAAGGGCACAGAGATGATCGGCACCCGTCATGAAACAGGAAAAATGTACGGTGTCTGTCTGTATCATCAGTCTATCTATTTTCTGCCAGATATTGGACGTATCCAGCGGCAGTTTCTGAATTTCGAAGAATTCGCTCAGCCGTATTTCCAGGTTATCGATGACCGACCTCTGGATACCGCGTATCAGGCGGTGAGGCGCCAATATTGTCAGTCCCGGGTCGGTGAAACTTACCAGCGTCATCATAATAAAGTTAACGGCATCATTGGGAGAAGTACCGGGTGTTACCGCCGATTTCTCGCGACGGTATGTCAACGCACTGGTATAACGGTGGTGTCCGTCGGCGATATATATAGGCAGGTTATTGAAATGGTTTGAAATCTGCCTGACCACCTCTTTGTCAATGATGGCTCGTAAAGTGTGCCGTTCGCCGTTGGGCATTGCGGTATCGATGACCGGTCTCAGTCCTTCCTGATTTTCGAGCAGTCTGGCTAACTGTTTTCTTTTATCTTCATACATGGCGAGTACCGGGCTGGTATTTATCTGTAAAGCCCAGAGTAAATTAAGGCGGTCGTCACGTGCGGCTACCAGAATACCCTCATGCGGGCGCACAATCTTCGATTCCCACTCTTCCAGACGGACACGGGCGATTATACCACGTCGCCTTTGCTCTTTTCCCTGGTGCTGAAAGTAATGGTCGTGCAGGTAGATAGCCGGTTTTTTTTCTAATATTAGTACGTGATGTGATAGCCACTGCTGTAAACTTGCTGCCGCACGGTTGTATTTGTTATCGCTGGGAGTGTCCTGTGGAAATGTCTTGGCGTCTTCCAACCGGATGAAATTATACTCGCTGTGTGTATGCAATTCCTCGTGAAAGGACGGCGAGATGATGTCATACGGCGGGCAGATTACCTTCGAGAAGTCTTTTACTAACGACTTCCTGTAGCGCAAGCCACGGAACGGTTGGATATCAGCCACGCTTTTACTCCCGGAGTTCAGTTACTATATTAGTTTAATGGAAAGGGGGGTGTGTGGGCAAGATAAATCGATTAAAAATCCCCGGTTTCTCCCTCCTGGAGTATAGCGTCAGCGGCTCGTTCAGGACAATCATTTGCAGTAATATCACAAAATCCACATTCTACCGGGTTTGATATCTTTCTGGGCGGGGTTGTCGATGACAGTCTTCGAATGAGACTACTGAGATTAGATATGAATTTTTCATCTACAGCAGATGCAGGTATTGATACTTCATGGTTGCTGTAAATCACTCTACCATCAAACTCTATACCACGATATTGCTGAAGTACTTTGGGGACAGCATACATGTATACCATTACCTGAACATGATGTGTCGGGCTTGGTTTACCGGTTTTAATATCAATAATAATGCCGTTACCTTCGAATGTGGATATCAGGTCAGGTCTTCCTCCTAGTGCGGCGGTAGCACCACGAAGTACAAAACCATTTTGACTCTCGAGAAATACGGTTTTACCCTCTACCTCAAGTTTTTCACGTATTTCCTTAACACGTGTGGTGTGCTCAACCTGCCAGGCTGTCAAATCAAAGCTGCCTGGAATCTTCTCATAGCTGTTGCTCTCATGGTGGGTTTTAAACCAGGCTCCCCACTCACAGCTGTGCTCCCCAACCAATAGTCGAGTTAACCATGTAGTCCAGATATACGGGCTCTGTCGTTTTCTTGCCATTATTAGTATTCCCTCATATTTGAAAAATATCGACGATCGTATTGAACCTTATACGTCATAAAAAATGTTTTTAATATTTTAGTCAATAGAAGTGAATAAAACATACTTACCAGACCACCACCATGTCTTCGATTGTATCATCATAAGGTGGAGCCGGATAGTAGTAACCGGGTTTCGGTATGACGGTCGTGTAATATTTCAGTCCGATAGCTGGTTTCGCCTGTTCGTCGGACTGCGGTTCGAAGTAGACCATCCCCCGGTCGATGGTGTTAAACGCTATAATCATATGTCCCTGGTCGCTGATATACCTCAGCTCCACAATGGCACACCGGATGCCTGCATCCTCGGCGTTATTGCAGACATCCTCCGAAAAGTGGCTGCATACGTAGGTCTCCGGGTCATAAATTTTTTCATCGGTTTTATCCTTTTCCAGGAAAGCAAGTACCTCCGCCCAGGTCGGGTCTTTAATGGTGTAGCCGTGACCGAATCCGTCTTCCAGACCTCTATCATAGCCGTCGTTGTCGCCTTCCGTGTAGCCGGTCTGGTAGCCGTCCTGTGTACCGGAAGCGTAGCCCGATTCATAGCCGTCCTGCTCGCCCATATCATAACCTTCAGCGTAACCGATTTCCTTACCCTCGACTATTCCGTCGTCGGTACCAGTACGATAACCTTCCCGGTAACCGTCCTCCTGCCCCGATTGATAGCCGGCTCCCTCACCGACAGCATAACCACTATCGTACCCATATTCTTCACCGTTGTTATAGCCCATGCCGTATACCTGATAGCCTCCGAATCCTACACCGGCAACTATAATTACCGTAATAATTGTCCAGATTAATGTTTTCATGACAGTCTCCCGATTCTGTTCATTATATGTTTACTAATAACAAATGGAATCCGTAATAACAATGAGTAATTAGTACTCTGATTTACTTCTGCGTGTGCATCCACTGTGTTATAATTCTACCAAAGTAAAGGCGGTCACGTTGAGTGATTTAGAAATTGCTCAAAATAGGGTCGAAGAACTCCACAGGCAGCTAAACCATCATGCCTATCGTTACTATGTTCTGGACAGCCCGGAAATCAGCGATGCCGAATACGATGCCTTGATGCAGGAGCTCCAGCGGCTGGAAGCTCAATACCCCCAGCTTGTCACCCCCGATTCTCCCACCCAGCGTGTCGGCGCGGCTCCAGTTGAAGCCTTCGGAGTGGTTGAACACAGGTTACCGCTCCTCTCACTCGGTAATGCCTTCAACACGGAAGACCTTTACAATTGGTATACACGCACATCGCGTTTACTCGGAGTACGCCAGTTCGATATGGTCTGCGAGCACAAGATGGACGGACTGGCGGTAGCGCTGATTTATGAAAACGGGCAGTTAACACGCGGCGCAACACGCGGCGACGGTATCCGGGGAGAAAATATTACCCAGAACCTGAAAACCATCCGCAGTATCCCGCTTTCAGTAACCAAAGATGCACCGCCTGCCTTTGAGGTTCGGGGTGAAGTCTACCTGCCCCGTGCCGGTTTCCGAAAGCTTAACAGGGAACGGGAAGAGGAAGGTCTACCCTTATTTGCCAATCCACGTAACGTTGCCGCCGGCTCAGTGCGTCAACTCGACCCGCGTATCACGGCGAAACGACCGCTTGATATTTATGTATATATGCTGGGCTGGGCAGAAGGTATAACAGTACCCGATACCCACATGGAGACAATGGAGTATCTGAAAACTATCGGTTTCAAAACAAATCCAAACAACCGACAGGTGAAATCCATCGAAGAAGCTGAATCATATTATCAATCGTGGTTACACCAGCGGGAGACTCTGCCGTATGAGGCTGATGGTGTTGTCGTCAAGGTCGACCTGTTGGAATATCACAACCGGCTGGGCGATGTGGGTCGCGAGCCGAGATGGGCGATCGCTTATAAATTTCCTGCCATCCAGGGTACCACCCGTCTCAAGGAAATTGGTATTAACGTGGGCAGAACGGGGACCCTGAATCCTTACGCCATACTGGAGCCGGTGCAAGTAGGCGGTGTAACCATCAAGCAGGCGGCGTTGCATAACGAAGACGATATTCGCCGTAAAGATATCCGCGAAGGCGACTGGGTCTTAATCCAGCGTGCCGGTGACGTTATCCCGGAAGTGGTTGGACCAATTGTCAGTCGGCGTACCGGCGAAGAAAAAGAGTTCAGTCTGATAGCGAAGGTTTTTGATAAAGAAAAAGGGCGTCCAGCCTGTCCTGAGTGTGGAGGCGAAATAATCAAGCCCGAAGATGAAGTCATGTACTACTGCTCGAATGCCGCCTGTCCGGCGCAGGTGCAGGAACGTTTGCAACATTTCGTCTCTCGCGGTGCTATGGATATCCGTGGTCTGGGTGAGCAGTTATGTGCCATGCTCCTCCGTGAAGGCTTTGTCCGAGATGCGGCGGATATTTATACTCTTAAGGACAAGCGTGACAGCCTTATTCAAATAGAAAAGCTTGGAGAAAAGAGTGTCGATAACATCATGAATGCCATCGAGAAGAGTAAGTCGGCGAGCCTGGTAAGGCTCATTAATGCCCTCGGTATCCGGCATATCGGAGAGGAGACGGCGGGTTTGCTTACTGAGAATTTCACCGACCTCGATGACCTGGCGACAGCGACGGAAGAAAAACTAATGAACGTACCGAGTATCGGACCTAAAATTGCTGAAAGTATCACTGCCTTTTTCCGGCAGGAAGATAACCGAAATATTGTTGAAAAGCTACGCAAGGCTGGTGTCTGGCCTCGGCAGGAAATCAAAAAGGCTGGAGGTCTACCGCTGACCGGGATGGAATTTGTTGTCACCGGCACGTTGAAATCATTTTCCCGTGACGTCGCCCATCAACGCATCAAGGCACTGGGCGGTACTACAAAAGATAACGTGACCCGCAACACGATATACCTGGTAGTTGGTGAAGATCCAGGTGAAAATAAGGTGAACCGTGCCCTTACGCTCGGTACGAAAAGAATTAACGAGGAGCAGTTCCTTGCCCTTCTGGAAAAGAAAGACTGATAGCTGGCTGATTGTAGGGCTCGGGAATCCGGGCGATAAATATGCCCGCAACCGTCATAATATCGGCTTCATGTGCCTCGATGAACTAGCCCGTGCTGCAAATATTTCACTGACGCGAAACCGTGCCCGTGCCAAATCCGGCGACGGTAAGATTGATGCAAAAAGTGTTATTCTGGCTAAACCATCAACCTTTATGAACCTTAGTGGTGAAGCGGTGGGAAAACTTGTCAGGAAACACGGTATCAAACCGGAACAGCTTGTCGTGGTATATGATGAACTCGACCTGCCGGTGGGTAGAATCCGTTTACGACTCGGCGGTAGCAGCGGTCATAAAGGCATTAAATCCATCGTCGGGCATATCGGTAGCGAGGAGTTTATCCGGGTGCGGGTAGGTATCGGACATCCCGAGGATGCTGAATTGGGTGAAAATGGCAAGCGAGACGTTATTGAACATGTCCTCGGGGATTTCTCTGCCGAAGAGCGGGCGGTTATAGACAAAATTATCCCGCAGGTAAGAGAAGCTCTTTTGTGTTTGCTACGTGACGGTCTGACGGCTGCTATGAATAAATTTAACGGTATTGATTTTAGAAAGGCATCGACTGGTTAATGAACGGTCTTGCCAATTTTGTCTACCAGGTAGCGACCACAAGACACCGTTTTAAATTCCTGCTTTCGGTAGGGGGGGTCATATTCTGGTATGGCGGCGTGGGTCTAATGATTTTCATTTCACCCTGGGTAAACCATCAGCTTGCTCTGGACTTATCGATCCCGACTCCAGTCAGACTTTCTATTGGCATTATCCTGCTGGTTATCGGTGTGCCAATGGTTATCTGGACAATCGTGCGATTTTTCCGGGCGCGGGGTACACCAATCCCCTTCGTGCCCCCACCCGGTTTCATTATAGATGGTCTTTATCGGATTGTACGAAACCCGATGCACCTCGGCTGGGCGCTGGTACTGGTTGGACTGGGTGTATTGCAGCAGTCTTTTGCTCTTCTGATAATTATGGTGCCGTTTTTTATAGTAGCGCATATTATTTATTACAAGTTTGTCGAGGAGAAGGAGCTGGAGAAAAAATTCGGGCAGGCTTACCTCGATTATAAAAAACGTGTGGGAATGTTTTTACCTAAGTTCTGGAGATGATAAAACCTGACACTACCCAAAAAGTGTCATTCCAGCGAAGGCTGGAACCCAGAATAAAAATAAAAATGGATTCCCGATCAGGTCGGGAATGACAAAGGAAGAATGGAACACATAAAAATAAACCTTACTCAGCCTCTTGAATGGCTCGGGAATAAAATACGCCTTCTTGACCAGACAGAATTGCCTGCAAAAGAGGTATATCTGGACATTAAGGATTACAGGGACATCGTCGATGCTATAAGGACTATGAAAATCCGCGGGGCGCCGGCAATCGGAGTAGTGGGTGCATACGGTATCGCCCTCGGCGTTCAACAGATAAAAGTGAAGGGTAAGGCTTCATTTCTAAAAGAATTAAGCACAGTTATTGAAGCGATTGCTGGCAGCAGACCCACCGCCCGTAATCTGTTCTGGGCAGTCGAACGTATGGACAGGATTGCACATTCCGGGAAATCGGTCGCCGATATAAAACGATTACTTATCGACGAAGCTGTAAGAATTCACACGGAAGAAGTGGCAGCTACCCGTGAGCTCAGTAAAAACGGTGCCCGGCTCATTAAAGACGGTATGACTATTCTCACTCACTGCAACACCGGACCATTAGCTGCGCCTGGTTACGGTACCGCTCTGGGTGTAATAATATATGCCGATCAGCAGGGTAAAAAGATAAAGGTCTATGCCGATGAAACACGCCCTTTATTACAGGGTGCGCGGTTGACTGTCTGGGAGCTGAAAAAAGTTGGCATTCCGGTAACACTTATCACCGACTCCATGGCGGGGAGCTTTATGAGACTAGGTAAGATTGATTGCGTGATAGTGGGCGCTGACCGGATTGCGGCTAACGGTGATACCGCTAATAAAATTGGAACATATTCTCTGGCAGTACTGGCGAAAGAGCACGGCATACCATTCTATATTGCCGCACCCACCAGTACCATTGACCATTCCCTGGAATCCGGTGCAGATATTCCCATTGAGCATCGCAAATCTGAAGAAGTCACCCGGATAAAAGGTGTTCGAATAGCCCCCGCTGGTATTAAAGTTATGAATCCCGCCTTTGATATCACCCCGGCGAAATACATTACAGCCATTGTGACGGAAAAGGGTATAATAAGAAAATTGAGGGTAATATAAGATATAGATACTTTATATTAGTTATGTTTTGTTAAATTTTTATTAGATAGTTGAAGGAGTGAACTTAATGCCCAAAACATCACCCAAAGCTGCTATTGCCATTATCGGGGGGACAGGATTGGAAGATATCAAAGGGATGACAGGTGTTCGTACCGTAAACATAGATACGCCCTTTGGCAAACCGAGTGATGCTATTACCCTTGGAAAACTGGAGGGAGTGAATGTCGCCTTTTTACCAAGGCACGGTCGCGGACACTTTATCTCACCCACCGAACTCCCTGCCCGTGCCAATATCTATGCCCTGAAATCACTCGGTGTTCAACATATCATTGCTGTCTGTTCCGCCGGCAGTTTCGAACAGAAGGTCGCGCCCGGTCACCTGCTTATCCCCGACCAGCTTATCGACCGCACTCGTAACCGTATCAATACCTTTTTTACAGACGGTATCGTCGGTCATATTGCCTTTTCCCATCCATTCTGTCCTGACCTGAGTAAAATTCTCTACGAATCGGCAAAAGAAGTTGGTGCCTGTGTCCACCCGAAGGGTACCTTTGTTATCATGGAAGGACCTGCCTTCTCCACCCGGGCGGAATCACGTCTTTACAAAGGCTGGGGTGCGGATATTATCGGTATGACCGCATTACCTGAAGCCAAACTCGCACGTGAAGCGGAAATCTGCTACGCTGTTATCGGTTGTGTCACCGACTATGATAGCTGGTGGGAGCCGGTTGAGCCGGTTAAGGTTGAGACGATACTCAAGACGCTGCGGGAGAACATCGACACTGCCCGCCACATCATCAAGCTAGCAGTCAAAAAAATACCGAAAAGACGTGACTGTGAATGCGCCAGCGCTTTAATGGGTGCGATTGTAACCGACCCGGCGAAGATACCGGTTGCCCTGAAAAAGAAGCTAGGATTACTGATAGAAAAGTATATAAAGTGACATACTCTATGTGTCATTCCAGCGTAGGCTGGAATCCAGTGACCCATGCCAGTCATTATGGTTGGTGTTCCTGGGTTCCGTATCAGGTACGGAATGACAAAGGAGTTTTTAGGAATAAGCAATGCCTGATACCAGATTCGGTGGTCTACAGACAATGATAGGTAGTCTGCCATATAAGGATGCGAGCAAAGCGGTTGCTGTGGTCACACGGTATCTAATCGATATACCCGCCTGGCCTCAATTACCCAAACGTGCCTATGTGGAGAATATGTATGCGCAGTACAGCGAAGGTTTTCCCGGAATTGTCGTCACGGAAAATAAAACGTACGTCAATCGCAACCAGGACCTGACGAAACAGCTGGAGCAATTTTATACCGATTACCTTGCCAACGACTATACAAAATATGTGATCACTGAAGAATATGCGGCTGGGTTTTATAAATTCCTTTATGAAGGCAGTTTTACATCCCGTACTATTAAGGGGCAGGTCACGGGTCCCGTTAGCTGGGGTATGACGGTCACCGATGAAACCGGTAAACCGATTGTTTATGATGATACATTCGCAGATATCGTCCCCAAGTTCCTG
>JAFGLR010000026.1 GCA_016927955.1 Dehalococcoidales bacterium | reverse complement strand
TCACCCGCCTGATTCCTTACGGCGAAACCCGCAGTTATAGCTGGGTGGCGGAAAAAACCGGCAACCGGAATGCTGTCAGAGCCGTAGGGCAGGCTCTGGGAGCGAATCCCCTGCCGATTATCGTACCCTGCCACCGCGTGCTTACTAGAGAAGGCGGCATGGGTGGTTATAGCGGCGGTATTGAATTGAAGCGGTATCTGCTCTGGAGGGAAGCCTCATCGTTTATGCGAGACCGGACTTCTTGAGTTATTTAATTTTTACGGTAAAAGATTCTGTTTTGTCATTTTCAGTAAAAGTGTAGGGTTTATCAGCAATACTTTCTTGTTCCCAGGAACGGCAATAAACCAGAGTGATTTCCGTCTCTCCTTTTTTCAATGCCTTGAAGGTGAAATAATGTGTCCCGCCGACACCGACAACATATGGGGCGGTCTCTTTAGGCTGGTATTCATCTTTCACAAGCTCAAGCTTAGAGGTTTCGTGTGTTTCAAGCCAGCTATAACCGGTAGTCTCGTTCGATTCCAGAGCTATAATGAACTCCTGATTTACGTGTGCGGTGATGGTTGTAGCTGAATCGGTATAGGTTATTACTTCCGTAGTGTCAGCCGTATTACATCCGGACGCTAATATCATTATTACCAGTATCCCTGTAATAATAATATTCCTCATAAACCTATTATACTTGCGAAACCCATGGTAAACCAGTAGAAGCAATACGAGAATCCCCCGGCACTCGTTTCATCTTTAAGTTCAAGAATTCAGATTCGTACTTTCCGATTAAGCCTTCACCGGCGAAACTGTAATACCGGTTGTCCCCGATAATGATATGGTCTAACACCTTAAGATGCATTATCTCCGCCGCAAAAACAAGGTCGCGGGTAATTTCCTTATCACTGGTGCTGGGCTCCGGGAAACCGGAGGGATGGTTGTGGACAAAAATCAGCGAAACAGCATTATGTTTCAGGGCGCTCTCCATTACCTCACGCGGCTCGACGTAGCTGGCATCTACCGTTCCCTCGGCTATATCCAGGGTTTCCGCAATCCGGTTCTGGCTGTTGAGCAGTAAGACTTTAAAGATTTCTTTTTTTAAATCCCGCATCGAATAATACAGATAATCGAAAACCTGCTGTGCCGATTGTAAGATGGGTTTCTCCAGCATTTTTTCTTTCAGAAATTCGCGGGCGACTTCCTGCACCAGCTTCATCCCGAAGGCATTATGCGGCCCGATACCATTGATTCGTTGCAGTTCTTTCGGAGGAGCTTCCAGCACGCCACGTAACGTTTTGAACCTCTTAATTGCCTCTTTCGCCGCCTGCTTGCAGTCCTTCCGGGGTGAGCCTAGTGTCAGCAGCAACTCTATGATTTCATAGTCCTGAAATCCGGTTAAGCCGGACTTAATAAAACGCTCACGTAACCGTTTGCGATGCCCTTCAGATAGATTAGATTCGACCATGATTACCTCTGTAAGATAAAAGAATTTATGATTTAGGAGAATATCAAATCAGAGAAATAAAATCAAGTTTCAAAATAACTGCTATTGGCAAATATTGTCTAAAGATTTATTCAAATTAATAACTTTTAGTTTATTAATTTGAATAATAAAAATGGTAAATATCCCCAATCAATATAAGAATATGAGGATATTCTACAAAATGATGAAAGCGGGGAAATATTGGAATTTCTAAATGATGGCAGTTTCGATAATAAGTATTAAAATTCAAGTGAAAACACAGATGAATTAATTTTATCACACGTAAAAAAGCGTTTTGATAAATTTGCCCCATAAGTATTCTGAATGGTGGAGAAAATAAAAAATGGTAACCACAGGGGGTTGCCCCTACAATCTACAACACTCCATTCCGGTGAAAACCGGAATCCAGGAGCCAATCCGTTTTAACTGGTTCCCGACTTCCGTCGGGATGGAAAAATAAGGTAATTAGTAATTTATATCTTGTATCTTGTATTTTGGAAATTATCAACTATTTCCCGTTTACCAGCTTGATGCCGTCATCGCCTACCACCTGAGCCACCCGGCGGTGGAGTTCCAGAGAATATTTTACGTAGAACGGCCACTTGAGATTGTGAATCATCGTGCCGTTAACGATACGCAGGCTGACCTCATCCGTACCGGGATATTCTTTCAGAATTGCGGTAACTCTGCTTAAATTGGCGATATCGTTATCCGCGTTCTCCGTCTGGTGCAGATTAATAATTACCGTCTGGGTTTTCGGCGGCGGCTCGGGTTCGCTGACAGTCTTTTTCTCCGTAACTTCGGCCGCTGGTATTTCACCCGGAACAGGCTCCGCCTGGTACGGCCTGGCATCGTCGCAGGTGAATTGCAGCCGCTCGTCACGCAGTCTGATTTTACCCTTGACCTCGAGGATATTGCCCTCCTGCCAGAGGTCGGTGGTTCTTTCATAGATACGCGGCCAGACCATTACCTCGATACGTCCGCTGATATCTTCCAGCGTGACCGTAGCGAAGGTCTTATGTTCACGGGTAAAAGAAGTTGTAGCCGCCGATACCTCGGCGATTACCGTGACGCTCTGCCCGACCATTTCCTCGTTAATCTGGCCGCAGAGAATCACGCCCGGGTCTTTGCTGTGCGAAATAAACGGCTGCTTCGATAGCGAAACCCCCAGTAATTCTTTCTCCCAACCGGCTTTCTCTTTAATCGTAACGTCATCGCCACCCAGTTCGAGTTCAGGGGTTGGCACGGGGGCCTCCGAGCCGAACATATCGAACATCGTGGACTGTCCGGTATCTTTCATTTTTTGTTCCCGCAGAGCCAGTGAAATCACCCGGTCGATATTACCAAGTAAAGCCCCCCGCTTCTCCAGCGAATCGAAAGCCCCGGCTTTTACAAGGCTTTCCATAACTCGTTTGTTCATTGCTTGCAGGTTTGCGCGGCGGCAGAGGTCCTCCACAGATTTGTAATGGCCGTTCTTTTCCCGTTCTGAGATGATTTGAAGTATCGCTCCCTCCCCTACATTTTTAATTGCCCCCAAACCCCAGCGGATAGCCGGACCGTTTTCTTTAGTGGGTTCGATACTGAATTGAGATTGGCTGCGGTTGATATCCGGCGGTAAAACGGCAATACCGAGACGGCGGCATTCCGCAATAGCGGTCGCCACTTTATCTAAATCCCCGGTATGGGAAATCAACAAAGCCGTCATATACTCAACGGAATAGTTCGCTTTCAGATAGGCCGTCTGGTAAGCAATCAAAGCGTAACTGGCGCTGTGGGCTTTGTTGAAGGCATATCCGGCGAACGGCTCGATTAATTCGTAGGCCTTATTGGCGATTTCATCGGTAAAGCCCAGTTTCTTCGCCCCGTTTAAGAAATTCCGCTTTTCCTTCTGCATTACCTCGACAATTTTCTTGCCCATCGCTTTACGGAAAATATCCGCCTGCCCCAGGCTGTAACCGGCTAAAGCTCGCACGATAAACAGTACCTGGTCCTGGTAAACGATAATGCCATAAGTCTCTTTTAAAATGTTTTCCAGCGCCGGATGGAGATAATGCACGGTCTCCTCGCCATGTTTTCTTTTAATATAGGTCGGGATATGTTCCATCGGGCCGGGGCGGTATAAAGCTATCATCGCACAGATATCGGCAAAGCTGTTCGGTTTCAGTTCTTTGATATAGCGCCGCATCCCCACACCTTCAAGCTGGAACACGCCGGTGGTTTCCCCGGAAGACAGCAACTTAAAGGTAGCTGCATCGTTCATCGGCAAATGGTACAAATCCAAATCGATGCCGCGGGTTTGCTTAATCAGAGCCCGGGCGATACCGAGTATACTCAGGTTAGCCAGCCCGAGAAAATCCATCTTCAGCAGACCGACCTTTGCTACGTCTTCCATGGTGAACTGGGTCATGACGGCTTCCTGCCCGCCGCCACTCTTGATGGTATGCTGTAAAGGCAGGTATTTCGTTAAAGATTCCTTGGAGATAACGACACCGGCTGCGTGTGTGCTGGCGTGACGGACAATGCCCTCGACTTTTTTCGCGGCATCCACCAGCTTACGGACCGTGCTGTCCTGACGGTAAGCTTCGGCCAATTCGTTATTTTCCTGCATCGCCCGGTCGAGTGTCATATTGACCGCAAACGGCACCAACTTAGCGACCCTGTCCACGTCGTTATAGGTCATACCCAGAGCCCGTCCGACATCCCGTAAGGCAGCTTTAGCACCCAGCGTACCGAAGGTGATAATCTGGGCAACGTGGTCGGCACCGTATTTCTCCGAGACGTATTTAATAACTTCGTCGCGGCGGGAGTCTTCGAAGTCCATATCGATATCAGGCATTTCTTTGCGTTCAATGTTAAGAAAACGCTCGAAGACCAGTTTGGTCTCGATGGGGTCAACCTCGGTAATACCGAGACAGTGCAACACGATACTGGCGGCGGCGCTGCCGCGCACGCCATAAAGAATCCGGCTTTTCCGGACAAAGGTAATAATATCCCAGACGACCAGAAAGTAATCCGCAAATTTTGTTTTATCGATAACGTCTAATTCATAAGCCAGCCGCTCTTTAATCTCCTGAGTAGGCTGCGGATAATGCTTCGGCAGGCCTTCGTAACACAGGTCGGACAAGTACTCGAATGCTGTCTTGCCCGGCGGCAGCTCGATAGTCGGCAGGTGCAGCCGCTCGAATTCCAGTTCCAGGTTACACTTTTCCGCAATTTTACCGGTGTTTTCGATGGCTTCCGGAATATCCTGATAGTCTGCGGCCATTTCTTCAGGCGACTTCAGGTAATAAAAATCACCGGACATTTTAATCCGCTTATCGTCCTGAACCGTGGTATTCATACCGACACAGAGCAGAATATCGTGCGTGACGGCATCTTCTTTGTTAATGTAATGGGTATCATTAGTCGCCACTAAAGGAATCCCCGTTTCGTGGTGAATATCGATGATGCCCTCATTCACTCGCCCCAGTTCGGGAATCGGATGCCGCATCACTTCAAGGTAAAAATCCTCCCCGAAAATCTCACGGTACCCGAGCGCCGCCTGTCTGGCCTCATCGGTACGGTTGCTGAGAATAAGACGGGGGATTTCGCCGCCAAGACAGGCGGACATAGCTATCAGTCCGTCTTTGTATTGCTTTAATAGCTCTTTATCTAACCTGGGTTTGTAATAAAAGCTCTCCAGATGACCTTTGGAAACCAGTTGAATCAGATTATGATAACCGGTAAGATTCTTCGAAAGTAAAATAAGGTGGTCGGTGTCTTTACCGGTGTTGCGGGAAAAGCGGTCATTCTGCGCTACATAAACCTCACAGCCGATAATCGGCTTGAGACCGGCTATTTTGGCTTCCCGGTAGAACTGGATAGCCCCGTACATAACGCCATGGTCGGTCAGGGCCAGAGCGGACATTCCCATCTCTTTTGCCCGGGCGACCAACTGGGGAATACGGCACATCCCGTCCAGCAGGCTGTATTCGGTATGGACATGCAGATGACAAAACATTTCGGTTAATTATAGCACAGGGTATTAACCTGCTGAAAAGGTATTTTCCATAACAAATCCCCCTAAATCCCCCTTTTTCAAAGGGGGAGAAAACTTATTTATTTTTCCCACAACGGTTCAGCTATTAGTCATTCTCAGAGAAATGGAGTAAAATTTGTTTTAATGAAAATATTTTCTATCTTTGCGAAAATCCTATTTATTTTATGCATACCGTTTTTTCTTTTTACCGCCAGCATCGGCATCGCGGTCAACAGCCACTGGCTGTATTCCGCCGGTTTCGAAAAATATAATATCCCGCAGGTTACCGGCATCACCGTGCCCGAACTAAATAAGGCCGCCACCGGTTTAATTCAATACTTCAATTCCGGCGATGAATATATTAATTTACAGGTCATAAAAGACGGTCAGCCATTCACCCTGTTCAACGACAAAGAAGTCCGGCACCTGAAAGATGTTAAAGGGCTAATCCGGTTCGACTATTGGATATTAATCGGCACGTTTGCATATCTGCTGATTTATGCGGGATTTCACGTAAAACGTACGGCTAATAAGAAGAATCTCGCTCAGGTCTTATTCGGCGGCGGAATTCTTACGCTGGTACTTGGTGCAGCGCTGGGCATCGGTATCCTATTCGGCTTCGACCAGCTATTCTGGGACTTTCATTTGATTAGTTTCAGCAATGATTTCTGGCTGCTCGACCCCAACACAGACTATATGATAATGATGTTCCCGGGTGAGTTCTGGTATGACACCTTCGGCTTCGTAGCCATACTGACACTCGGACTGGCAGTGATGGTTGGGGCGATGGGTGGAGTGTACCTCAGAATAATCTCGAAGATTAGAAATTAAAAATCAAAAACATAGATTAAAAGTTAAAACTCTTACTAATTATTAATGATGAGGACTTTTATATCAAAAACAAGCTTCTTTTATTTAAATTTTAGCTATGATAAAATAGGCAATATGAATCCAAAGATTAATGATTAATTTTGAGGTAAAGAATGGGTTTTTGGGAATGGATAGCGAAAAAGTATGTTGGTAAAAGTACCCGTTCCAATGTTACAACCATAAGACAGGTTTATACATGGGAATCATCGGAATCATGCATAACAAGATGTAAATTTGCAGTACCTGATGACAAAGGGAATTATTTTTGCTTTAGTAAAAAAGCCACGCTTTCAACAAATAGCATACCTAACGGTTGTAACAATTACAGAAGTAAAAGTGAAACTGTCGGTAATATCAGATGTCCAAAGTGCGGAAACGACCTAATTGAACAGATTCAAGATAATCGATTCAAATGTATTCGATGCGGAAAAATCTTTTCTTAAATCCGCCAAAGTTTACGGTTTCTAATCCTAAATTTTTCGGCTCTTTTTAGATTGAGGAGGCTTATCAGAGAGTCCCTGCACCTTTTTCTTTGTTATATCTTCCATATTGCCTTTTGGGACTTGCTTGGTTACGTGCTCCTTGATATTGTCATACCATTTCATATTTCCTGGATCGAAGCCTTTTAATGCCATATACCCTCCTTATATTAACCAGCAGATTATCTATTTAAGGTCTTTCCTCCGTTGCCATTCAACCCAAGCAACTAATCTATCCCATCGGTCACTAGATAGAGTTACAATAGGCTTGCTCCTTACTTTATCATATACGATAGTTATTATTACGCTACCGTCGCTTTCAACATCGGCTTCATAATGACCAGTTCCGTCAGAGGCATAGGGGCTACCACTATGAATATCAACATCCTTTAGGGTTTCTTTCATTATTTCACTCCTTAAACTGATTCACGTTTAGTTTCGCTATTTATTATAACACTGCGTGTCTACACCTAATAAGTGAATCGCCAAGAGGAGTATCAGTTTAAAAGCCTGTAATTCCGATCCAAAATATTTTGAATTTTGAGATTTGAGATTTGATTTGAGTTGCGGTTGGGGTGGGTGAAGGGATTCGAACCCTCGTTCTTCAGGGCCACAACCTGACGCCTTAAACCACTGGGCTACACCCACCACAGACAAAGACAATTATAGCTAATAAATACGATTGATTTCAATGAAGACAAAAACGTAGGGGCAGGCCCTTGTGCCTGCCCGAATGAAGGCGGCTACAAGTGGCCGCCCTTTCTATTCCGCTGCTAATTCCACCACCGTAACGCCGATGCCGCCTTCGTGCGGTTCTCCCCAGCGAAAGGATTTCACCAGAGAATGTCCTTCGAGATACTGCCGTACCGCATTACGCAGAGTACCGGTGCCCTTGCCGTGGACGATTCTGACGGTATAATAACCGGAACGAAAGGAATCATGCAGATAGCGGTCAAGCTTCATTAACGCTTCATCGACCGTTAAAGCGTGAAGGTCCAGTTCGTTTGAGATTGGCTGATGACGGTATGTTTTAGCCATATTATTTTTTTATAGCGTTAGCCATTTCCAGAAAGCTCTTTAAATATTTGCCGGTCGCCGATTCCGGTTTTGCGGCAACCTGCTCGGGCGTTCCGGTAGCTATGACGTAGCCGCCGCGGTCGCCGGCACCGGGCCCCAAATCGATTATCCAATCGGCGTTCTTAATGACATCCATATGATGTTCGATAACCAGTGCGGTATTACCGGCATCCACCAGCCGCTGTAACACATTCAATAGCGCCGCCACGTCGCTGAAAGCGAGACCGGTAGTCGGTTCGTCCAGAATATAAAGCGTCTTACCCGTTGAACGCTTGGACAGCTCGGTCGCCAGTTTTACCCTCTGCGCTTCGCCGCCGGACAGCGTAGGAGCCGGCTGTCCCAACCTGATATAACCCAAACCGACATCATTCAGGGTTGCCAGCTTGTTCTTAATCTTGGGGAAATGCTCGAAGAAAATGAGGGCTTCTTCCACCGTCATATCGAGCACCTCTCCAATATTCTTGTCTTTAAATTTAATTTCCAGGGCTTCGCGGTTATAGCGTTTGCCCTTGCAGACCTCGCACGGCACTGTAACGTCCGGCAGGAACTGCATCTCGATTTCGATAAATCCCTCGCCGTGGCAGGCTTCGCAGCGTCCGCCCTTGACGTTAAAAGAAAAACGTCCCGGGGCATAGCCTCGCATCCGGGCTTCCGGCACGGTGGCAAAAAGCTCGCGGATATGATTAAAAACTCCGGTATAAGTGGCCGGATTACTGCGCGGCGTCCGCCCGATAGCCGACTGGTCGATATTAATTACCTTATCGATATTCTCAATGCCTTTTATAGACTCACATTTACCGCCCGGTTGGCGTGAATCATAAAGCCTTTTAGCCAGGTTTTTATACAAAACGTCATCTATTAATGTGCTCTTCCCGCTACCGGATACCCCGGTCACACAGACGAATCGGCCGAGCGGTATTTTTACATCGATATTCTTCAAATTATTCTGGCTGGCGCCCTTGATAACGATTTCATTACCGTTACCGTTACGCCGTCCGAAGGGTAATGATATTTGTTTGGTACCGCTTAAATACTGCCCGGTTAAAGAGGCATGGTTCTTTTTAATCTCTTCCGGAGCACCGGTAGCCATGATTTTACCGCCGTGCTCACCGGCCCCGGGCCCCATATCTATAATATAATCGGCCGCTCGCATCATCGCTTCATCATGCTCGACGACCAGAATGGAGTTGCCCAAATCCCGCAGTCGCTTCAAGGTCTCAATCAGCCGGTAATCGTCCGCGGAGTGCAGGCCGACAGTCGGCTCGTCACAGATATAAAGCACGCCCATCAGACCGCTGCCGATTTGCGTGGCTAATCTGATACGCTGGGCTTCGCCGCCGCTTAAAGTGGCTGAGGCACGGTCAATCGTTAAATATTCCAGCCCGATATCTTTCAGGAAACCCAGCCTTGATTGGATTTCTTTAATAATCTGGCGGGCAATCATCTGCTCCCGCTCGCTTAGGATAGGCTTTTTCCCGTCCCCCTTGAGTGCCATCACCCAGTCCAGTATCTGGTTGACGGGCATCTCGCAGATTTCGATAACGTTTTTCCCGCCGATAGTTACCGCCAGCGCTTCCGGCTTCAAACGTTTCCCCTTACATACCGGACAGGGACGGGAAACCATATATTTTTCAATTTCCAGGCGGGAGTTCTCCGATTCGGTATCATGATAGAGCCGTTCCATACGGGGGATAATCCCCTCGAAGCCGTTAAAGTAATTCTGAACCCGGCCGAACCTGTTGCGGTAAGTTTCACGTTCGCCGCCTTCACCGTACATAAGCAGTTTAAACTGTTCTTTAGTTAAATCCTTTATTGGCGTGCGTAACGTCCAGCCGTTCTGATGTGCAAGATTATCCAGCATGTCGTAATACCAGGTCTGCCACTGCCACGGGCGGATAGCCCCCTGAGAAACGGATAATTCTTTATTCGGAATAATTAAATCTGGGTCGATTTCAAATTTTACCCCCAGACCGGTACACTCCGGGCAAGCCCCGTGCGGGCTGTTAAAGCTGAAAGTTCGCGGGGCAACCTCGCCGATACTGAAACCATCGTAAACGCAGGCGTATTGCTCGGAGAAAAGCAGTTCTTCTCCGTCGATAACCGAGACCATAATAACACCGGCCCCCAGCTTGAGAGCGGTCTCCACCGAATCAGCAATCCGGCTCTGGCTATCGCTTTCCCCTATAACCAGACGGTCTACCACCGCCTCGATGGAATGCTTTTTATTCTTATCTAGTTGGATTTCTTCCGATAAGTCGATGATTTTTTTATCTACGCGAACCCGGGCGTAGCCTGACTTCTGTAAATCGGTAAAAACCTGCTGGTATTCACCCTTGCGGTCGCGGACTAACGGGGCCAGAATCATAATCTTACTGCCTGATGGTAATGCTTTCACCGCGTCGACAATCTGCTCGACGGTCTGCATTGTGATTTCCCGGCCGCACTTCGGACAGTGCGGATGACCCACTCTCGCCCAGAGCAAACGAAAATAGTCGTAGATTTCCGTAATCGTACCCACGGTGGAACGCGGATTTTTGCTGGCACCCTTCTGGTCGATAGAAATCGCCGGGCTTAGCCCTTCGATGTAGTCCACATCCGGCTTTTCCATCCGGCCCAAGAACTGGCGGGCGTAAGCGGAGAGTGATTCCATGTAACGCCGCTGGCCTTCGGCATAAATCGTATCGAATGCCAGGGAACTTTTGCCGGAACCGGATACTCCGGTAACCACAACTAATTTGTTGCGCGGGATAATTACATCGATATTTTTGAGATTATGTTCCCGTGCCCCTTTAACAACGATTGTATCTAAAGACATTGTGCCTGAATACCCCCGTAACCGATAGAACAATTGTAACACTGGAAAGAAGACAGGGACAATTGAATTTGAGGTGATTTGAAATATAAGATTTATGATAAATCACAATATTAATTTATAGCCTTAAGCCCAACAGAATGCTATTTTTCAGTTTCCTTACTCCAGTTCTGCATCAGTTCTTTAACACGCTGGGCTAATTTAGGGTTCGAGCGCAGGCGCTCAATAAAGATAGGGCAACCCTCCACCAGTGAATTCTGAGCGGCGGAAGCCATGCTGGAGAGCAGGTTTTGCATCCCGAGGTCGCTGGATTGCATACCCATACCTATTCCCATTCCCGGTGTCTGTTCGATTTGCCTCTTGAGGTCTTCCGCGGTAAACCGCATCGGGGTTAAACAGGACTTATACCAGGGGCATTCTTTGCACTGGACTACCCCATAGACTTCATCTAAAACATCGCCCATAATACTTATCTCCTTAAATCGGCATAGTCTAACACTATATTTTACCATAAATTCACGCCGGTCGAATCCAAACATATGGGGAAATATCTTCAGTCTCTTGACATAGCACTGGAAAGTAATCTAATATCCAGTATGTTTTATTCCGGTCAATATGGTATAATAAAACGCAGTAATTTTTTCTTGAGGTAAAAAATGGCAACAAAGCGAGTAACCAAAAAAGCAGCTCCTAAGGCGGCTGCCAAGGTCGAAGTAACTAACTTTCGCGACTACGAAATGGTATATGTAGTGCGACCGGATATTTCTGATGACAATCTTGACCCGATTGTGGAAAAGACCAGTCAGTTAATCACGAGCCGGGGTGGGACGATTTCCGGAATTGAGCGTTGGGGTAAACGGAAATTAGCCTATCCGATAAAACATTTTACCGAAGGACATTACGTATTAGCCCGTTTCAAGCTATCGCCGGCAGGAAATAAGGAATTAGAAGCAAACCTGCAAATCACTGAGGAAATTATTCGTTTTCTGATTGTGGTTAAAGACTAGTCCTTTTCCTCAGTTTTGGAGGTTGTAAGGGAGTACTGATGGTTAGCTTAAATAAGGTAATGGTAATCGGTAACGTAGGCAGCGAACCGGAAATGCGCTTTACCCCCGCTGGTAAACCGGTAACTTCGTTTCGCGTGGCAACCAACCGGGTTTACACCACACCGGAGGGCGAACGGAAGGAAGAAACCGAATGGTTTACCGTCGTTGCCTGGAATCGGCTAGCCGAACAATGCAACCAGTTTTTAGGTAAAGGCCGTTTGGTCTACGCCGAAGGCAGACTACGCACTCGCAGTTGGGAAGGCCAGGACGGACAGAAACACTATCGCACGGAGATAATTGCTAACCGGGTATCATTCCTCGATAAGCGCGGGGCCGCACCGCTGGCAGAAGGCGAAAAACCTGAAGAAGTGGAAGGCGGGGAAATCGAGCCCGATGATATACCGTTTTAAACTGAAATAAAATAATCTAGAGTAGGAACAATAAAGTGGTAAGAGAGAGAACTGAAAGATCCAGAGGGAAAAGAGATGAAAAATCACGGTACATCCCGAAGCGGAGACCGTGTCCGTTTTGCCGCGATAAGGTCGAAGTAATTGAATATAAAGACCCCACCAAATTAAGCCAGTTTATTTCTGCCCGGGGGAAAATCGAACCGCGTCGGCGTACCGGAAGCTGTGCCAGACACCAGAGGGCTCTGGCTATTGCCATAAAAAGAGCCAGGCATCTTGCTCTGTTACCGTTCGCACCGGAACATATTTATAAAATGGGTGGCATACCTATAGCTCCGATTCCTAAAGAAAAACCAGCTGCCACTCCGCCTCCGGAAACCGAATCATAACGGTATTTAAACTATAATTTATTAAGTATACGCTTTACTTCAGTGTTTTTATTTATTGTTAATTGACACCCATGGGAAAAGCGAAGTAAAATTATTCTATTGTCAATAAGGAGCAACAGTGCCAAAGACAAAGCGGACATACCAACCGAAAAAAATTCCGCGGAAGCGTGAACATGGCTTTTTAAAACGGATGAGCACCCGGGGCGGTCGTGATGTTCTTAAGGCAAGACGCCTTAAGGGTCGCGTGCGGTTAACCGTAGTATAATTGGTGTCGCCCCAAAGTCAGGATAAATGCGGGGAGAACAATACATTACCAAACCGAAGCAATATTCCGCCATCTATAACCAGGGTTCTTCATGGGTAAATAAAATAATCGTTTTAAAAGCGCTACCCAATAATCTTGAGATGTCACGGTACGGCTTTTCGGTAAGCAGCAGGGTCGGTGGAGCGGTAGTGCGAAACCGGATAAAACGGAGGTTACGGGAAATAATACGTCCGATTAAGCTTCAATCAGGGTGGGACCTTGTTATCATCGCCCGTCCTGCGGCAGCCGGAACAGAATATAAAGTATTAGAAAACTCAGTTGGTAATCTGCTTATTAAAGCTAAACTGATATCGACGGAGACAAAAAAGCAGGAGATATCCTGAGGTAAATGAAAAAAATCGCACTGGGTATGATTAGAATCTATCAAAATACTTATTCGCGGGTGATGCCGCCGCAGTGCCGTTACACTCCTTCGTGCTCTCATTACACTTACGAAGCTATTGAAAAATTCGGCTTCTTCCGCGGCGTATGGCTCGGTACCAAGAGAATCTTGCGCTGCCATCCCCTGCACGAAGGCGGTTATGACCCGGTACCTGATAAATGGAATTTTATTTGACGAGGCTTAAATGCGATTCTGGCGAAAAAATAAACTAACAGTCATTTTATCTACAGCCGTTATTATTATGATACTGGCCCCAATAATGGCAGGCTGTTACGGGTCAAGCGGGAGTGCTCTTGGGTGCGGGTCCGGAACAGCCTCTTTCGGCTGGTCCGGTGCGACCATCGCCGATTCTCACATTTATGTCGGGTCGCTCGACGGCAAACTGGTTGGTCTGGAAGAAGCTACCGGTAATCGGTTATTTAATCCCCTGCCTCTGGAAACCGGCACTACCGGCGGATTTCTCGGCTGCGGGGCTTCTCCGGTTATTATAGCAATTTACGGTACCCCCGTTGTCTACGGTGAAAAAGTGTTTGTTGCCGGTAATAACGGCAGAATCTATTCCATCGGAGCTAACGATGGGGCTTTAATCCGGTACTTCGACCCGGAACGCGGTCTGCAGCCGATTGTCGGCGGGCTGACTATCGATGGGAATTCGCTCTACTTCGGTACCACCAGCGGTTACGTTTATTCGGTTAATTTGACTAACGCAACAAAAGGTTCTCAAAATTGGGAATTTAAGACTGAAGAAAAAATATGGGCAACCCCGCTGGTAAGTAACGGTACCGTTTATATCGGCTCTTTCGATAAGATATTCTACGCTATCGATGCCGCCACCGGTACGAATAAATGGCAGTTCAAAGCGGGCGGCCCGATTATAAATACCCCGGTTTTACAGGATGGTGTTTTGTATTTCGGTACTTTAAACCGTGATTTCTACGCCGTTAACGCAACTAATGGTACTTTAAAATGGGAAGCCGATGTTACGGCGGGCAACTGGTATTTTGCAAATCCGATAATGGTAAATAACACGATTTTTGCTCCCAACCTGGATGGAAAGGTTTATGTTTTCAATGCGGAAAACGGACAAAACGTAATTGAGCCAATAAATATCGATAGCCCGATATCTTCCTCCCCGATTCTAGTCGGCAGTGATATTATCCTGGCTGCCGAAGACGGAAAAGTCTGGTCTATAAATACCACTAATAACACTGCAAATATTCTCATTGATTTAGGCCAGAATATACAAATCAGCAGCAAAATAAAAATAGCTGCTCCGTTATCCTTTAGCGGTAACATAATATACATCCACGGTCAGGATAACAAACTTTATACCGTAAACGCCGATACGGGCGTTTTACTTTGGAGCGAGTCTCTAGCAAGTAGTTAATAAGGTAGGCTTTTAGTGAATCCTTGGGATTATATAATTCAGGCAGTAGTAAATGTACTTATCGTACTGTCCCACTTTTTATTTAATAACCCCGGCTTGGCAATTATTATTTTAACCATAGTTGTCAACGCCATTATTTTGCCGCTCACTCTCAAACAGATTAAAAGTACCAAAGCGATGCAGGATCTCCAGCCTAAACTCGCCGAACTGCAAAAAAAATACGCCAAAGACAAGAACAAACTAGCCCAGGAACAGATGGCCTTATACAAGCAAGCCGGCATGAACCCGGTCGGTTGTCTTTTACCTTTGCTGATACAGATGCCGGTCTGGATAGCCCTCTATCAGTCTATCATCAAAATACTCGGCACAACACCGGAGGATTTCCTTAACCTGTCACGGTATCTATATAACTGGCCGATTAGTTTTTCATCTATACCGCTGGCCCAGCACTTCCTATGGTTTAACCTGGGCCAACCGGACCCTTATATGATATTGCCGATTCTCGTCGGCGCGGCGATGTGGATCCAGCAAAAGATGGTTACGACGTCCAGCCCGGACCCGAGGCAGCAGCAGCAATCCCAGATGATGCTATGGATGATGCCTATAATATTCGCTTTCTTCACTTTAAGCTTCCCCAGCGGTCTGGCTTTATTCTGGTTAGTCTCTAGTATTATCCGTATCATTATTCAATACTTCGTTACCGGTTGGGGTGGCTTACGACCTAACAAGGCTGCTCCCACGAAACAGGCCATCGTTAAAAAAACTCGTTAACTTCGCTCAAGTTTAATATTTGAGTGTTATATACGGAGGTCGAAATGGAATCCCTGGAAATGAGCGGAAAAAACGTAGAAGAAGCTATTGAAAAAGCTCTTAAAACGCTGGGGGTAAGCCGCGAAGAGATAAAAGTTACTATTTTGAGAGAGGGTAAATCCGGGCTATTCGGCATCGGGACTGAAGAAGCCGAGATATTGGTAGAAACTACCGGTGATAGCCCGGTTTCCGATAGCAAATCAGACGCGGAAACCGCTGCCAGACAAATCCTCGAAGACCTGCTTAATTTGATGGGTTTTCAGGCCAAAGTCATCACAGAAGAGTCCTTCATCGTTACCGATGATGAGGAACGTATTCCCATCACCTTTAATATTACCGATGATGACGATGTAGGCATCTTAATCGGACGTCACGGACAGACCATGTCCAGTTTACAGTATCTGGTCCGGATTATGCTGTCCCACCGGATAGAAAATTCCCCGCCGGTAATTGTCGACATCGACGGCTATAAAGAACGCCGCTATAATTCCTTGAGAGAAACCGCAAAAAGGCTGGCCGAGCAGGTAAAAACACGGCGTACCCCGTTCACTCTGGAACCGATGCCGGCTATCGAACGGCGGATTATTCATACGACGCTGGCTAACGACCCCAATGTAATAACACAAAGCACCGGTGAAGGCGAAGCCCGCAAGGTCGTAATTAGCCCGAAGAACGCCGGCAGGTATCATCGGCCGCCGCCGAACAACCGCTAGTTCTGAATGCTGACTTCATTTAGCCGGGCATATCCCAGCGGACTTAATTCATAACCCTGTACGTAGGATTGAATCAGTATATAAGTGCGCCCGAAATACAACGGTAATACCGCCGCATCCCGGACGATTATCTGTTCCGCATCCTGGTATATTTTCATTCGTTCGGCTGAGTTCGATTCGACAGATGCCTGAGCTAACAGGGCATCCAGCTGCGGATTATTGTAACCGCCGATATTATACTGGTTGCCCGTGAAGAATAATATTTCCAAAAAATTCTGCGGGTCGGGATAATCGGCAATCCAGCCGAAATCAAATAACTCGTCTTTTTCCTGGTTCAAAACATAGGAATAATATTCCGGCTCGAGTTGTCTCACCGTAACCTGAACACCTAAGTTACGCTCCCACTCGGCAATGATACCGCCTTCTAAGCCGGAAATGTTGTTCCCCCAGCCTCCGGTAGTGAGAACGATGGGCGGTAAATTGGAGACGCTGCCATACTTCGATTCGGCAATCAACTGCAGTGCTTTCTGCACATCAAACACCAGCCCCTCCAATTCTGAATTATAACCCGGCATATCCGGTGGCAAAATACCGTTAGCCGCCGGAACGATATTATCAGCCGCTAAAGTAAGTACCCGGTTTTTATCGACTGCATGGGAAAACGCCTGGCGGATTTTCACGTCATCGAACGGCGGCTCAGTCGTATTAAACCCAAGATAATAGACGCTTAACGAAGGGAATACCGCCAGTTGTTCGCTTACCGGATTCGCCGGGTCGGTCGCCAGCCCGATGTAAGCTGCTCCAATAGCCGTGATATCGACTTCCCCGCTCTGGTACAGTTGCATCGAATTACCGCTATAAAGCTTGAATACCACCTGATGTAACTTGGCTTTTTCACCGTAAAAACCGGCGTTCCGCTCCAGTACCAGCAACTGGTCGGTTTGCCATTGCTGTAACTTAAACGGCCCGGTGCCGTTCGGATTCCGCCACCAGTTACTTCCTGAAGTGACATTAGCCTCATCCACGACAAAAGCCGTGGGATAGGCCATTTTATCCAAGAAATAAGGTATCGGCGTGGTGATATTAACTTCCAGCGTATAGTCGTTTAATACTTTCACACCGCTTAATTGAGTCGTTGCACCTGATATTACTTCGGATGCCCCGACAATATCGTTCAAATAAGTACCGGCAGTCAGTGATTGGGTGGCCGGATTGAGAGCCCGTTCCCAGGAGTATTTAAAATCGTTTGCGGTAACGCCTTTCCCATCGTGAAATTTCACATCATGCCGGAGATAAAAGGTATAAGTTTTCGCATCCTCGCTTATATCCCACCGCTCGGCGATATCCGGCACTATTTGCAAACTGTTATTGAGCTGGACGAGACCGTTGAATATTTGCAGAATATAGGATGCTGACCCTGCTTCCGTAGCGGTAGCCGGGTCCAGCGTAAGCGGGCCTGTATCGCTTAAGTTTAACGTACCGTATCCGGAGGTCTCCTGAGTTGCAAATAAAGAGCATGATGTAACTATCAGTGATAGGCTCAAGACAATAATAACTACAAGCCCCAACCGGAATATAATACTATTCGATATTCTAGTGTTATGTGCAACAGTCATTGTTTAAAATTCCCTCATTCCGTCTCAGTTTATGGTGAAGTGCTAACCCCTATACTCTGGCGCCATAACCGGTCGAGCCCATCCTGGTCAAAACCGTATACCTGCATTAAAGCGGCATCATCGGTTGCTCCATCACTGAAGGCATCAAATAGTTCCGCCATCTTATCTTTGCCGTATTCCGACAGCAGGAAAGTCACGATACTCTGACTTTCGGCATAAGAAATATAAGCCTGTTCGGCGATAGCGGAAAACGGACTCGATAGTGTCCGTACCGAAATTAGTTTATTTTTGGTTATCGCATAGTTTAACCAATTGTCATATTGTTCCTCCTGGACATAAGTGGCTAAACCCTCGTCCAGCCAGACCGGCAGTCCGGCCCCGTACGGATTAAAAATATGGTGACCCATGACCCAGTGAGTTAATTCGTGCGGCGTAGCACTTAATCCGAAGGCAAGTTGACCGGGCGATACCCCGATTGCGATAACGTCATAGCCTTGGAAAGTAACCCCGCCCTGCCAATCCGGGGCGAATAATTGCGAGCTCAACAGGTCGCTCTGAGAGCCGTAAATGTAAATGCGGACGGTGCCTTCCGGTACGATACCGATATCGTTTTCTATTGTCTCCAAGCCCTGCCGGGCGGCAGCCATCAGGGAATCGGCAAATTCATTATCTCCGTCATACCAGAATAAAGTAATAGGCCCTTCTACCATTGATTTCCAATTATGTAGTGTATCATCGAACGCAAAGGAATAGCGGTCGCTTTCTTCAGTATGGCCGGCATCATCCCGGGCAGTCCACCAATATTCGACAGTAGTACCCACCGGAAGCGGGCTTTTCCGCATATCCCAGACCCATTGCGTGTTTACTGATGCCGCCGGGGTAAATACCGGCCAGCCTTCACTGACAACTTCCGCGTAATTTTGTTTCTCGACAACATAATGCAGCCTGAGCTGGTTGATAACCGCACCGCTATCAGCCTGTATTTTAAAGGTTATTGAATTAGGAAAAGCGCTCTGGATAGAAGGAGTCAAGGTAATAGTTGAAGTGGCCGCTGCGGTTTGAGAAGAATACCGCAGGGGTATAAAGGCAGCTATCGCCAGTAAGGCTATTATGATACAAACTGCGACTCCGGCCGTGTGAATTTTCATAGAAGCAATACTTTCTCCGGTTTCCGGACACGAATAACCGGTTTGGATACCGGCATCTTATAAAATATACGTATTTGTTATCCTCAGTATTACGTAATAATTTACTAATGTCCCCTTTTTATTTCATTGTAAACTCATTTCAGGTTCAAGGGCAATTGTTAATAAACTATTAACATTGCCACCGGAGAGCCCAAATGTTATAATTTGAAGTGCACTGGGGATTAGTCTAGCGGTAGGACAGCGGACTCTGGATCCGTGAGGGAAGGTTCGAATCCTTCATCCCCAGCCAAATTTATTTTACTACCTTTCCAAACATTTATTTTTTTCGCATTATTTTCCCACCTTGCTGACATATTTACTCGCCAAACGTTATTAATAACGAAAGTACTACTTCAGAATTGGAGGCTGATGCTATCATTTTCAGTCTCACCGTTATAGAATATTCATATATTCCAAGAAATGATAACGAGATGACGACTGAAAAAGAACAAGCGAAACAGGCCGAACTAGCCGGATTATATGAAGAGTACTATAACCGTATTGCCCGGTATGCTTATAGCCGTATCGGTAATAAGGCGGATGCAGAAGACATTGCCGGGGAGGTATTTTTAAAAGCCCTCCAAGCATTGAAATCCTATAAGGAACAGGGACCGCCGATTCAGGTCTGGTTGTTTAAAATCGCTCATAATTTGGTAGTGGATTACTTGAGAAGGAATAGTAAATTAAAAACCGTACCGCTGGAAAATATCAATATAGCGGGTAAAAGCGACCCGGAATCAGCGGCGGAAATCAGTCTCGAAATTGAGAGGGTCAAAGAGGCTCTCAAACGACTCTCTGCCGACCAGCAGGAGGTTATTCGTTTACGTTTCCTCGCCGGCCTGACCTCCCGGGAAGTCAGCTACCTGATGGGGAGAACCGACGGTGCGGTCCGTGAAATGCAGCGGGCTGCCCTGGAAAGACTCCGCCAAATCTTGAATGAACCGTTCTCAGGACAAAAATATGGATAATGAATTCGAACGGATATTAGATGAATGCATCGACCGTCTTAACCGCGGTGAAAGTATCGAGGCCTGCCTGAAAGATTATCCCGAACAGGCTAACGAACTCGCTCCGCTATTACAGGCTATAACGCAAACGCAGCAGAGCTGCTCTTTCGTGCCTTCTCCGGACGCAAAACGGGCCGCCCGGCAAACCTTTTTTGCCGCGCTGGAAAAGAAACGGGTCCAGCCATCGTTCTGGCAAAAGGTATTCGGACGCCGCTTGGTCTGGGCTACAGTAGCCGCTGTAGTTGTTATCGCGCTCGGCGCTTACTTTACCCTGAGAACCACCGTGTTCCCCTCAATACCCACGAACACTATTGCCTCACCCGCTCCGGATGGTAATTTCGCGTTCCTGGTTAGTGATGATGTCAACGCTATCGCAGAGTTCAGCGAGGTTAACGTAACTATAGAGAAAGTTGCCTTACTCAAAATCGGAGATTCTTCGGAATGGATAGAGTTTATGCCTGAAACTAAGACGTTCGACCTGTCGAAGTTGCCCGGCGAGACAACTCAGGAACTCTGGCGGGGCGACATCCCGGTAGGACAATACACCAAAGTCGTTATTTACGTCTCTGAAGTGAATGGCATACTGAAAAGCACCGGGGAGATTACGGAAATTAAATTACCCAGTAATAAGCTGCAAATAAACTCTTCTTTCGAGGTAAGCTCCGATGCTGTTACCAGTTTTACTTATGACCTGACGGTGATAAAAACCGGCAACGAGCATAATGTGAAATACATCCTCAAACCGCAGGCCGGTGAAAGCGGCGCTATCCAGCTGCCTCTGACAACGAATGGTACGAAAGATAAAGGCAAAGGTAACTCCAACAAATAACCTGACATTTTACTTGCTTCATCCGTTATCAATAATAGGAACAAACTCGCGCCGCAGAATTACAGGAGGGATTAATGAAAAAAACTATTGGTATTATTATCAGCATTTTTGCGATGCTGGGACTGGTACTGGCCGGTTGTACCGCCCCGGGCAGTTCGACTACTGCGACAAATGTTGCTTCCACCGGTAAAATTGAGATACGGGTCACCGATGCCCCGCCTGATAAAACGGTAACCGGTATTATGGTTACCGTCGACAGCGTGAAAATCCATCAGGCAACCGCGGTAGCTGATGGTGAACAGGAAACCGAACAAGAACAGGAACAGGAGTCGGGAAACGGAAACAGTCAGAACCAAAACCAGAATCAGAATCAAAACGAGACTACGGCTACTGAGACAACCGCCACTGAAACGACAACTACCGAAGCAGCCGATGACAGCGGCTGGATTACTCTTGATATTCTCGAAGGGGCCGAAACTTTCGACCTGCTCCAGATTCAGGGACTGGAAGAAATCCTGGCCGTCGGCGAGTTAGCCGCGGGTAAATATACCCAAATTAGAATGGCCGTAAGTAAAGTTGAGGTCACTTTTGAAGGCGAAGACCCCGTTGAAGCCAAGCTGCCGAGCGGCAATCTTAAATTCGTTCATCCATTCGATATTGTCGCGGGCGAAACCACCGTATTGCTTTTTGATTTCGATGCCTTAAAGTCTGTTAACGTAACCGGCAACGGCGTTATTTTTAAACCGGTCATCAAGCTATCCGTAACCAAGACTCCGGGTACCTTAGAAATTACGACCGAAAGCCTGCCCAACGGTACAGTAGACACAGCCTATGAGGCAGCTTTTGCCGCGATGGGTGGTAAACTCCCTTACACCTGGAGCACTGCTGATACTATTCCCGGCCTGGCTCTTTCGGCTGACGGTGTGTTATCAGGTACTCCTACTGAGGCCGGTGAATATACCTTAAACGTTATCGTCGAAGACAGTTCCGCCGCTGGTAAAAGTGCCGCTGCAAGTTTTGTCATTAATATTGCAGATGAAGATGCTTTACAGATTACGACTACGAATTTGCCGGAAGGTGCTGTAGGCACGGAATATACCGCGACCTTGGAAGCTACCGGCGGTACGGGTGCTTATACCTGGAGCATACCGGTCGATAATCTGCCGGAAGGACTCACACTGGATTCTGCTACCGGTATCATCTCCGGTACTCCGACTGTTACGGGCGATACGGAAATCGGTGTAGTGGTCACGGATAGTGCTGACCCGGCCAATACCGATACTCAGAACCTGACCTTAAATATTGCGGAAGCAATAACCACTTGATAGTATTATAAAAACATCATCCAAAGAGGCGGCTGTTTCTGAACTGCACCCCTAAAGTTGGACAGTATGATATACTGAAAAAACTTTGGGGGTGTATTTTTTTATGCCGAAAGGGAAATCATTT
>JAFGLR010000176.1 GCA_016927955.1 Dehalococcoidales bacterium | reverse complement strand
CTATTCACCGACGACAAGCCCTTACTGCCCTATAATAAAAGTGTCTAACTTTTGGGGGTCACTTCATGAATACCCCTCTTTTTTATTATACCAATAAATAAAACACACCGGAAACCGTCCCGTTTTCCGCTTGGTCAGGTATTTATCATTTGCAGTATTCCGCTAAATATTTCCTTTTTTCTGGTTCCTCATCCCATTTGCCGTAATATTCCCTAATTTGACAATGTTTTCAGACTATTATATATTAAGATATATCGGCAAACGGTTGCCGATGGTATGACGATGAGCTTTGAATCCCAACAGGGTGTCGAACGGAAAATACTGGCTATTTTAAAAGTCCTCAGTAATATTCAGGGACCGGCTGGTTCGCGCCTTATTGCCAAGAAACTAACCGAGCACGGTGTGGAACTGAGTGAACGGGCAGTACGTTATCATCTGAAACTAACCGACGAGCGTGGCTTAACGCAACTGGTCAGCGACCGTAACGGCCACCTTATAACCGACCAGGGTATGCAGGAAATTAAGGCTGCTTTGGTGGGTGATAAAATAGGCTTTGTCATATCCCGTATTGAGCTATTAGCTTACCGTACTAATTTCAATTACAAAAATACTACCGGCGTTTTACCGGTGAATATTTCCATTTTCCCTAAAACAAAGTTTCAGAAAGCGTTAAAAGCAATGACACCGGCTTTTGAGGCCGGTCTTTGTGTCAGCAACCTGGTGGCGGTGGCTAAAGAAGGTCAACGGCTCGGTGAAGCAATCATCCCGGAGGGTAAAATCGGTCTGGCTACGGTGTGCAGTATTTTAATCAACGGAGTCCTGTTAAAGGCGGGTATTCCGATGGACTCGAGGTTCGGCGGAATCATGCAGATGCATGACGGTAAGCCGGTACGGTTCACGGATTTGATACATTATAACGGCACGTCCCTGGACCCTTCGGAAATATTTATTAAAGCTAAAATGACGAATGTTCGAGAAGTGGCAAGGTCAGGCAATGGGGCGATATTAGCTAACTTCCGGGAAATCCCCGCCGTCTGCCGGGCGACAACTGAAAAGGTCTTCGAAGGCTTGAAAAAGAGCGGATTCTATGGGGTATTAACGGTGGGAGAAACCAGTTCTAAAGTCTGCGAAACGAATGTCGAACTTAATAAAGTCGGGATTATCCTTACCGGTGGTTTAAATCCGGTAACTGCCGCGGTGGAAGCCGGTATCGAATGCGATAATCACAGCATGAGTACTATCCTCGATTACGGGGAACTGACCGACTACCGCAAATTATTATCTTAAAAAACCGAAATAAATTTAGATTATGGCTCATAAAGTAATCAGCTAAATTGAAATAAAAGAAAAGTTAAAAAAGGCAGGAGTGACGATGAATTTACAGCGGCCAAATTCAAATGAAGCGACCAGGACAGCCAACCGTTCAAAGAGCGTGGTACCCAGCAGCGGATTATGTACCCGTTGTGTAGATGGGTGTACCGGTAATTGTGAGGTATTTAAAGCGACTTTCCGCGGCCGGGAACTGATTTATCCGGGACCTTACGGTGAAATTTCTGCCGGCGGCGATAAGGATTTTCCTGTAGATTACTCTCATCTGAATATCCAGGGTTATGCTCTGGGTGCCCGCGGCCTGCCGAAGGGCGTGAAGGGCGATCCGGATACGGCTACTTTCCCCGGGGTCAATACTGAAACATCCTACGGCTGGACAAAGAAAGTTAAGATGAAGTTACCTGTTTTCACCGGGGCTTTAGGTTCAACGGAAATCGCCCGGAAGAACTGGGAACACTTTGCTATCGGGGCTGCCATTAGCGGCGTAACGCTTGTTTGCGGTGAAAACGTTTGCGGTATAGACCCCAAGCTGGAAAGAGACGCTAAAGGAAAGGTTACCAGTGCTCCGGATATGGACCGCCGTATTGAAGTTTACCGCCGTTACCATCAGGGTTACGGTGAGATTCTCGTTCAGATGAATGTCGAAGATACCCGGCTCGGCGTGGCCGAATATGTGAGTAAAAAACATAAGTTGGATACCATCGAGCTTAAGTGGGGACAGGGTGCCAAGTGTATCGGCGGTGAAATCAAGGTCGGCAGTCTGGAAAGGGCTATCGAACTTCAGAAACGCGGTTATATTGTTACGCCCGACCCGTCTAATCCCATCAATCAGGCTGCTTTCAAAGAAGGCAGCATCAAAGAGTTCGAGCGGCACAGCCGTCTTGGCTTTATCGATGAACAGGGTTTCTATGATGAGGTAAAGAGACTGCGCGGCCTTGGGTTCAAGCGGATTACCTTAAAGACAGGTGCGTACGGATTGCGAGAGCTAGCCATGGCTCTGAAGTGGGGTTCGAAAGCAAAAATCGATTTGCTGACTATCGACGGTTCCTCAGGCGGTACGGGAATGAGCCCGTGGCGGATGATGGAAGAGTGGGGTATTCCGAGTCTTTACCTCCATTCCGCCTCCTACGAATTCGCTAAGAAATTAGCCGATAAGGGAGAAAGGGTACCCGATTTAGCCTTTGCCGGCGGTTTCAGCAGTGAAGACGGCGTGTTCAAAGCACTGGCTCTGGGTGCCCCGTTTGTAAAGGCAGTCTGCATGGGCCGTGCCCTAATGATTCCGGGTATGGTCGGTAAGAATATTAAAGCGTGGATGGAGAACGGCAAACTTCCGACAACTGTATCTCAATTCGGTGCGACCCCGGAAGAAATTTTCGTAAACTGGGAAGACGTAAAGAATATTGTCGGTGCCAAGGAAATGAAGAATATCCCGTTCGGTGCCATCGGTATTTATAGCTATACCCAGAAGCTTAAAGTCGGTTTACAGCAGTTAATGGCCGGTGCCCGCTGCTTCAGCCTGCCGGCGATAACCCGCAACGATTTGATGGCACTCACCGAGGAAGCTGCCAAGGTTACCGGTATTCCTTACCTGATGGAAGCTTACCTTGACGAAGCCATGGAGATTTTAGACAGCTAAATCTAACCGAATTAAGTCTTTACTGAATCGAATAACGAAAAAGAGGGGTTTTACATCCTCTCTTTTTCGTTTTACTTTATTTTTTCCTAGATTACGATTTCCATCGGGAAGGATCAATTAGTTCCTATATTATGGTTTTATAAAGTATCCATTCCGGCGAAAGCCGGAATCCAGGTTTTTATATTATGTCTTCATATAAATCTCGCCATGAAGGATTATCTTTTTCAATCAAAGCTATCTTCCACTCCCTTTTCCATTCTTTAATTTGCTTTTCCCGCTGTAAAGCCCCTTCTAAATCACCATCCGATTCATAATATACGAGTATGTGGACACTATACTTCTTAGTAAATCCATCGGCCAGATTATTCTTGTGTTCGTACACTCGTTTTATCAAATCGCTGGTAAACCCAACATAGAGTGTGCCGTTTCTTTTACTGGCCATGATATATACGGAGTAATCACTCATTGAATTACGTTCCCCAGGTACGGGACAAGCTTTCAAGGGGATGGAATTATTTGGTATTTTAATCGCTAATCTAAACACCATTCAGGTCCCGTATCAAATACGGGACGAGTTTTCATCGGGATAGATCTTATTATCGGTTACCTATAAATCAGAGAATTGTATATTTTCATAATTCTGCGATTTAAGAAACTAAAAGGGCGGGTTTAAATGAACTGCACCCCTAAAGTTGGACAGTATGATATACTGAAAAAACTTTGGGGGTGTATTTTTTTATGCCG
>JAFGLR010000025.1 GCA_016927955.1 Dehalococcoidales bacterium | reverse complement strand
GAGTAAATATAGAATATTTATTGATAAGTAGGGGGGTGACAAATTCTCAGAACATTAAGGGTGACATTTTCACTGGACAACAACAGGGTATTAGTCGGAAATTCTAAAACATAAATTATTGAATCTGCGTATTATCTTCAATAAATTGACTAAAGAATAGCCCACTGGTAACATTGAGTTATTAGAGAGGATATGATTATGACGAAGCAAATTCCGCGTTTAGCTTTATTCCCGGCTACTACCGAGTTGAATCAAAAGGGTCATCTGACAATCGGCGGTTTTGATACCGTTGCTCTGGCAACTGAATTTGGCACACCGCTCTACGTTTTCGATGAAACCGGGCTGCGGAATAAGTGCCGGGAGTTCAAGCAGGAGTTCGGCAAGCGATACGCCAGAACCACGGTCGTGTATGCTTCCAAAGCATTCCTCAATAAGGCCATCGCCGGAATTTTAAAAGAAGAAGGTATCTGGCTCGATGCAGTATCTGCCGGTGAATTCAGTATTGCCCGTGCTGCCGGTTTTCCGATGCAGCAGGTTTATTTTCACGGCAATAATAAGTCGGCTGAAGAGCTATATCTGGCTATAGAATGGGGTATCGGGCATATTGTGGTGGATAATTTCCAAGAGATGGCAGTTCTTAACGAGCTTGCCGGAAAGCTAAGAGTCAGGCCGTCTATTCTGCTGCGCTTAACCCCGAATATCGACGCCCATACCCACCGGTTTTTATCCACCGGTGTTACCGATAGTAAGTTTGGTTTTCCGCTGTCTTATGGTGGGGAAGCGGTTAGCAAGGCTTTAGCCTCACCCAATGTTAATCTGGTAGGTTTGCATTGCCATATCGGCTCGTCGATATTTGAAGTACAGCCGTTTTTAGATGCCGTGGACAACATGCTAAAGTTTGCCGTGGAAATGAAGCAGAAATACAGCTTCGAGTTGCAGCAATTGGATATCGGCGGCGGGTTTGCTCTGCAATATGTGGTAGACAATCCGGCTCCGCCGGTGGCTGCTTATGCCGAGGCAATTACTTCCAGAATGGCTGCTAAGTGTAAAGAACTCAAATTGAATCCGCCCGAGCTTCTTATCGAGCCGGGGCGTTCTATGGTCGGGCAGTCCGGTGTAGCACTATACACTGTCGGTGCTATTAAAGAAGTACCCGGCGTGCGTACTTTTGCTTGTGTGGACGGTGGTATGGGGGATAATATACGTCCGGCGATATATGATGCGAAGTATGAAGCGGTCGCGGCTAATAAAGTCAGCGAGAATGATACGCAAAAAGTCACTATTGCCGGAAAGTATTGCGAGTCCGGTGATATCCTGATTCGTGATATAGATTTACCGGAAATAACAGCCGGTGATATCATTGCAATACCTTCTTGCGGTGCTTATTGTATTCCTATGGCTTCAAACTATAACGCCTCATTAAAACCGGCTATCGTTATGGTCAAGGACGGCCAGGCACGTCTGATTCGCAGGCGCGAGACCTACAAAGACCTGGTGAGCACTGATTTCGTTTAATGTTCAGAAATTAAGATTTAGGATCTATTATTGTGTGGCAGGTAGTTGAACGTTCCCGGTCAGTCCCGTTGTTAAAGAGCAGCCTCGAAAGAGGCCGGCTTCCCAATGCCTATCTTCTGGTAGGACCGGCACACGTCGGCAAGATGACTTTAGCTCTAACGCTGGCCCAGGCATTGAACTGCGAGGCGTCGGAGCCGCCCTGCGGTGAGTGTAATGTCTGTCGTAAAATAGCCGCTGGAAAACATGCCGATGTACAGGTCATCGGTTTGTCTCCCGGTAACGGTAAGGAAGCGAAAACTAAAACCGAAATAAGTATCGACCAGGTCAGGGCGATACAGCATGATGCCAGTCTGCCCCCTTTTGAGGGTAAGTATAAGGTTTTCATTGTCGACGGTGCGGAAAGGCTATCCAACGAGGCGGCTAATTGCCTTTTAAAAACCCTGGAAGAACCGGCCGATAAGATTATCTATATTTTGCTGACGACTAATGAGCAGCTGTTACCCCTTACCGTGATTTCTCGCTGCCAGAAACTGGAATTGCTGCCGATTGCTCCGGAAAAAATGGATACGGTACTTCAGGAACGCTGGCAAATCGAATCACCTAAAGCCAAATTGTTATCCCGGCTATCGCACGGCTGTTTGGGCTGGGCGGTCACCACGGCTCAGAACGATAGCTTATTAGACGAACGAAAAGCGAAGCTGGAGAACATTATTGGAGTGCTTAATGCCGGTATTACCGAACGGTTTGCCTATGCCGACCAGATGGCGAACCGTTTCAGTAAGGACCGGCATTCCGTGTCGGATGAACTGGAATTATGGCTGGACTGGTGGCGCGACCTGATGCTGGTAAAAGTCGGTAGCGATGATAGAATTACTAATATCGATTATGCCAAAGAAATCAGCCGTATTGCGGAAGATTATACTCTAAGCGAAATACGTTTATTCATCAAAAAACTTCAGGAAGCGATGACCCAGTTGGATAAAAACGCCAGCCCACGGCTCGTTCTGGAAGTACTGATGTTTAACATACCCGGGAGAAAATAATGAATGAAACCATAAGCATTGTTGGAATAAGGTATAAAAGGGCCGGGCGGATATATTCCTTTGACCCCGCCGGTATTGAATTGAAAGCTAATGATTACGTAGTGGTCAGTACGCCGCGCGGTCTTAAGTTGGGGCAGGTCGTTAACGCTCCGCATCAGGTCCTTTCGAGTGAGTTGCCCGAACCGCCGAAACCGATTGTCCGTAAGGCGACTCCGGAAGATATCAAACGAGCGGAAGAATTCGGCGACAAGGAAATCGAGGTACTGGCAGAGGCCGCTCAACAGGTTACGAAACTGAACCTGCCGATGAAACTGATTATGGCGGAGTATAACCTGGAAGGTAATCACCTGACGATTTATTTCAAAGCCGCAGAGAGAGTGGACTTCCGCGAATTGGTTAAGGAACTGAACTCCCATTTTAAACTTAGAGTTGAGTTACGCCAGGTAGGTCCCCGTGATGAAGCTAAACTGGTCGGCGGCTATGGCCGCTGCGGACGTCCCCTGTGTTGTGCCAGTTTCCTCAACGAATTCGCCCCGGTCTCGATAAAGATGGCAAAACAACAGAACCTGCCGCTGAACCCGATGAAAATCGCCGGCTCCTGCGGTCGTTTGTTATGCTGTTTATCTTATGAAGCCGACCCGTCATTGAAAGTTAAGGCAAAACCCACCGCAACCTCGGATATGCCTGCGGAAGAAGCCATCGAAACGTCAGAGGAAATTCCCGTTGAGGAGATTGCCCGGGATAAAGAACCAGAAGAGCCGGGTAATGTTATCGATACCGGAACGGATAATCCGCCCCCTGCCGCTTAGTTTACTGCAGCAGGTATTTTTGCCATTCTGTCTTATTACGTAACTGGTATGGAACATTGAATATTCCGGTGTTATGCGGCCGGGTGGGTTTCCGTGCCAGTTTCATATTGGCTTCCTCGGGAGTCCGTCCCGCTTTATGCCGGTTGCAGGCTATACAGGCACTGACGACATTTTCCCAGGTATGTTCACCTTTACGGTGCCGCGGCATTACATGGTCCAGGGTTAGCTGGTGGGTCTTTTTACCGCAGTACTGGCAGGTATAGTGGTCGCGGTTAAAAATTTCAAAGCGCGTCATTCTACGCTCTGCCCGGGGCCGCTTTATCATCACTGATAAGCGGATGACCGATGGTATGGAGAATAAATCCAGGGCCGAGTGAAGATAACCGACGCCGTTTTCCAGCAGTTCAGCTTTACCGCCCTGGATTAAGACCACTGCCCGCCGTACCCGGCAGATATTCAGGGGTTCGTAACTCTGGTTCAAGACCAGTACCGGTAGATTGGTAAGCTTACCGTCTACACCCATATAACTTAATTTTATTCCAAGTACAAATTAGATACAAGTTTTGCGTTATTGAGACTGAATGGCCCTAATCCCAGCGCCCGGATGACCGGCTGTTACGCCGGGCATTTTTCTTAGCGGAAGGGGTTAACGTAGTTCGATAGTCCGGTACGGTTATATTCCAAAGTGTGCTGATTTTCGGGTCGCTGAGCCGGGAACTGATAGTGCTTTCAACCCGCTCCATGATTTCGTCCAGAGAATAACGTGTTGTAATGACAGTGGCTGACCGGGCGTTATAACGATAGTTAATAACCTGGTACAGTTTTTCCTGTGCCCATGGTGTCGTGGACTGTTCCCCGAAATCATCCAGCACAAGTAAGGGTGCTTTTTTAACCCTCTCGAAAACCTGGTCGTAAGATACTTTGCTATCCGGTCCGAATGTAGAACGCAGGTGGTCGAGAAATTCCGGTACGACGATAAATAAGCCCGGTTGTTTAGCCTGGTAACGGTAGTTCACAATGGCAGAAGCAAGGTGAGTTTTACCGCAGCCGGTAACGCCCATAAAGACCAGCCAGCCCTCCGGTTCTTTAGCGAAATCGAAGGCCAGCCGGTAGGCTTCTGCCAGATTTTCCTGCTGCTCGGCAGGGAGGTTCCTCCGATGCCAGTCGAAGTTTTCGAATGTCATGCTTTTTTGCAGCTTGAACTCCGGCGGCCAGTCATAATTATTGCTTAAAGCCCGTTTATCTTCGATAATAAGAATCCGGCATTTCTGTGGGTCGGTAAAACGGGCACGGATATTTTCATCCATATCGTCTATCTGGATAGCGGTGGTGATTACCGCAGGTAGCTCATTATTAAAACGGTGATTCAATAGCTGGTCCAGCTTCTCTTTTGCCCAGGGGGTACTAGCTTGAACTCCGAAGTCATCGAGTATCAGCAGAGGAGAGTTCTTGACCCTCTCAAATAGCTCGTCGTAGGGCATCTCGCTGTTCGGATTGAAAGCAGAACGCAGGTGGTCGAGGAGGTCGGGAGTCGTAATAAAAAAGGCCGGTAGTCCGTTATTAATCCGTTCGTTGACTATAGCGGCGGCGAGGTGAGTTTTCCCGCTGCCGGGCGGTCCGACGAAGATGAGCCAGCCATCAGGTGATGCCGCAAATTGTCGTGCCTCCTGATAGGCCTCCCGGCAGCGCTGCTGGCTGTCCGGGTTACCACTGCGGCCTTCCGGAGATAGCCTATCGAAAGTCAGGCTGGTGAGCGAGCCGAGATTACTGTATCGCTGCAACCGGCTCTGGCGATCTTTAGAGAATTTGGTTTTGGTACATTGGCAGACGACCACGCGACTAAAGTCCGGCTTGCCCGAGGCCAGCAACGGATGAACGTAACCGGAACCGTTACAAAGGGGACAGGATGATTCTCCCGTCCTTTCCGTTATTTCAGCGGCGGACGATATGTCCGTATTTCCCTTTGATGTATTTGTCCGGGTCGTTGTCCTCTTTAAGATATCGCCGATGTGTTCCATCACTTTTACCTTCGGTTGTCCACCGTTCCAGTATCCTGGCGATGTACCGCCAGTTCCGTTTATTATTAACTACCGCTTCTTTAAAGGCATCCCGAATCCAATCTGCCGGGTAGAGCTTTTCTGCTTCACGAAGCTCATCTGCCACTATCGGGGTGAGCATCCCGATATTATCTTCATATAGCCGGAAAACGTCCGGTTGTTCCTCCGGTAAGTTAGCCGGAGCCGTTCGGGTTTCCAGACCCGTTAATTTTAACTCACCACTTTGAATCTTGGCCGCCGCCTGTCTATCCGCCTCGGTATTCAGCAAATAGATATCTTCTGCCGTGCTGTCTTTATCCAGAGTTATCCGAAGTATAGTGCCACGGCCCTCAGCTAACTTCAGAGCTTTCTGTAAAACCGCTTCCGGTTCTTGCCCAAGTCCCTTCAGGCTTCTTAACAGAGCGATATCACTTAATAATTTGCTGCGGCTGACATATTTCGGGTAACCTTTTTTAGGATATAATATTTCCCAAAAATGCAACGTTACCTTTAACTCAGCAATATCTGATATTTCCGGTAAAACCGAGCTGAAGAAGATATTGGGTATGGGTGTATATTTTGTTTTAACGGGAAAGCCGTTAAACTGTTTCATTGCGTTATCGGTTCTTCGGTGGCGATATTTTCAAATCTGGCCAGGTTAGGGCGGAAACGCACTTTAATTTCTCCGATAGGCCCGTTACGGTGTTTGGCGACGATGATTTCCGCCGGCGGCGGATAAGCCTCATCCGGATGTTCCCGCTCCCATTCCTCGCGGGAAGCGAAATAATATTCATCCCGGTAGATAAAAGCTACTACATCCGCATCCTGCTCGATACTGCCGCTGTCACGTAGGTCGGAAAGCTGCGGTTTGTGGACGGCACGCCATTCCGAGGCACGGCTGAGCTGTGACAGGGCAATCAGAGGCACGTTTAATTCGCGGGCAATAGCTTTAAGAGACCGTGAAATGTAGCTAATTTCCTGAACACGGTTTTCCCAGCGTCCGTCACCCTGAACAAGTCCGAGATGGTCGATTATCAGCAAGTCAATACCGCGTTCGAAATGGAGACGGCGGGCTTTGCTTCTGATTTCGACCACGCGTTGCCGCGGCGAATCATCAATAAAAATAGGGGCTTCGGACAGTATACCGGTAGCTTCAATTATCTGCTTTTCTTCCGCTTCCGTCTGGTGAACGCCGAGGCGAATGCGTTTGCTATCTACCCCGGCCTCACTGGACAGTAAACGCAATACCAGTGGTTCACAAGCCATTTCCAGACTGAACATGGCAACGGTACCTTTTTGCTGGACGGCAATATTACGGGCAATATTAAGGGCCAGGCTCGTTTTCCCCATACTGGGACGAGCGGCCAAAATAATCAAATCGGAACGTTGTAACCCGCCTAAGAGTTCGTCCAGACCGGCAAAGCCGGTCATAAGACCGTGTGGGTGTCCTGATGCTATTTCTTCCTCGGTAGGTTCGGTACCCGGCTCGAAATACTTATCGAGAATAGACCGTATCGGTTGGAAGTCCTGCCCCTGACCGTGATGCATTCTGAACAGTAAGTCTTCCGCCTTACTCAAAGCTCCATCGACATCCGGGTCGGCCTGGTAGCCGATATCGGAAATCTGAGCTCCTGCAGTTATCAGGCGGCGCATTGCCGCCAGCCGGAACACTATCTGAGCGTACGTATCGATATCTAGCGAGGTCGGGCATATCGAGATAAGATGACTGAGGTAGGCAGCCCCGCCGCAAGTCTCCAGGCGGCCTTTACGGGCCAGTTCCTGGGCGACCGTTATCTGGTTAATCGTTTCATTACGCTGATAAAGAGACTGGCAGGTCTCGTATACAAGCATATTACGCTCGCTGTAAAAATCTACCGGCTGCAAATTAATGGTAATTTTATACAGAGACGTACCATCTATCAGGAGTGAACCGATAACCGCTTCTTCCGCATCAACGTCATGAGGCGGTAGCTTCTCATTCGGCACTCTTTTCAGTCTCCTCCACTACGTTTACCTTTAACTTCGGGTTCATATCCGCTCCGAGCTTGACTACTACTTCATAGCTGCCCAACTGGTGAATCGGTTCGGGTAACTCTATTTTCTTCTTATCGACAACAAGGCTGTAAGTACGCTCCAGAGCGGCGGAAATATCGGCACTGGTAACCGAACCGAACAGTTTTTCTTTACCGGCACGGGCTTTCAAGGTTACCTCTTTGCCGTCGATTTCTTTAGCCAGGGCGTTCATCTCTCCCTGTTTGGCAGCAGCCTCTCTTTGCTCTTTTATCAGCGCTTGGGTTCGCTGTGCCGTCGTATTAGAATCAGCCAGCACTGCCAGTTTCTTGGGTAAAAGATAATTACGGGCATAGCCATCGGGTACGTTTTTTATATCTCCGGCTTTTGCCACATTGGTAACATCACAGATAAAAATTACTTTCATGGTTCCCCTCGTTTAAAAGAATACAGTTTATTATACTGCGCCAGTTTATCAATTAACAGACATTATATTCAATTATTTTTTGCCCGATTTTAAGCGGGATTCTTGAGCGTGTTTGCAATACTTTTTGCCCAGGTTGTTATAGTATCCCAGTTACGGAAATCGCCTGAGGATGCTTTCACTCTCTTAAAAATAAATCTTTCAAAAAAATTCACTTTATTCAGGTCGATAGCACCGCCGAAAACGGTAATGCCGCGTGGCTTGATGCGGTCAAGTACAGGTTGTAATGCCTTCGGAATAATTTTACCTTCCAGCAGTTTAACGGGGTCGCCTTCTTCTAGAGGACCGCTGGTAAAAAGCCATACCGGCTTTTCCGCTAATTGGTTTTCCTTATCCTGCAATAGTTTTACGACTTCTTTACGCCATTGGAACATATAAGCCGCGCTGCCCAGAACTACCGCTTTATATGAGCTGATATCGGTGACTTTTTTTGCAGATAATATATCTACCTTAAGACCTTCCTGTTGCAGAGTCTCCCCGATTTTCTGAGCGATTCCTGCCGTAGCTCCGTATTTAGAACCATACGCTACCAGTATCTTACTTTCCATTTGAACTAGCCTCCTCTTTCAGCGTTATTCGCTTAAATATCGCTGGGCATAGATAGCAGCAGTGGCTCCTTCTCCCGCCGAACAGATAGCTTGCATGCCTGAATTACAGCGGACGTCCCCGGCAGCATAGACGCCGGGAATGCCGGTCTCCATCCGGTCGTTGGTTATGATACGGCCGCTGTTATCAAGCGGCAGGTTGCCTTGTAAGAATGCGGTATTGGGTTTCAACCCGGTGGAGATAAAGATGCCGGACAGTTCGAGTATGGACTTCTCCCCGGTTTTAGCATTACGGAGTTTTACGTTTTTCACCGCTTTTTCACCGGTTATTTCTTCAACGACAGTATCCCATTTGAACTCAATTTTCGGGTTAGTCATAGCTTTTTCCTGGACAACACGGGTAGCTCTTAACTGGTCGCGGCGGTGGATTACTATCACCTTTGAGGCGAAGTTGGTGAGGTGAATCGCCTCGGAGATTGCTGCATTGCCGCCGCCCACGACAGCTACGGGCAAATCACGGAAAAAAGCGGCATCGCAGGTGGCACAATAAGATACGCCCTTTCCGGTTAGTTCCGCTTCACCCGGAACACCCAGCTTTGACCTGTCGGAACCTGTCGCAATAATTACCGCTTTTGCCTTGAAATCGCCTTCGCTGGTCTTGATTACTTTTTCCTTATTCTTTAAATCGGCGCCCGTAACCTCGGCTATAAGGGTATTGAGGCCGTATTTAGCGGTCTGTTTACGCATAAACTCGCCGAGTTCGAAGCCCCCGACCCCGTCCGGAAAGCCCGGATAATTTTCTACCCACTCTGCTGTGGCAATAAGACCGCCGAAGAACCCCTTTTCAATAAGCAGGGTTTTCAGGCGGTCCCGTGAGGTATATAATCCGGCTGCCAGTCCGGCGGGACCGCCACCGATGATGATTACATCATATTGCTGTTCCATCTATCTCAAGCTCCACTTCGATAGCGTCCATCATCTGACGGACATCGAATTCCCCCGGTATCCTGATTTCGTTATTTACCAGAAGTAAGGGTAGATTCAGGTTTTCTTTTTCTACACGGTTTTGCCAGTCTGTATTCAGCTTACCGGCTGCGGACAAATCCACTAATTCCAGCATAACCGTCTTACCAAAACGTTCCGTTACCCGCTTCTTGACTGTCTCAACTGATTCGGGCGACGACCAGTCAAAGCCGCATTGGCCTTCACATTGCACTTTTTTACTATCGAAAATAATCGTTACTGAAACTGTTTTATCCAATTACTCCATCCAGTGTATGTTTCAATTCGGCTTTCGGTTTAAAACCAACCACCTGGGCGGCCGGTTTGCCGTCTTTGAAAACAATAAGATTCGGGATTGACATAACGCCATATTGTCTGGCTACTTCTCCATTCTCATCGACATTCATCTTGGTAAAAGTCAGCTTATCCTTATATTCTACGGCCAGTTCATCAAGAATCGGTGCGGTCATCAGACAGGGACGGCACCAGGGTGCCCAGAAATCCACCAGCACCGGTATTTTGGATTTTATCACTTCTTTATCGAAGTTAGCTTCAGTCACATCGAAAGGTTTAGTCATTATTTTCCTCCTTAATTTTTTGTGGTACCGACCGTTCGGCGGTCCTTATCGCCAGTCCGATAGCGTTTTTAATCGCCGTAGCCTGGCTGCGTCCGTGTGAGATGATTACATTACCGTTAATACCCAGCAAGCACGCCCCGCCATACTCACGGAAGTCCAGTTTTTTCGTCCACGAACCTATATCAGTATCGCGATTGAGCGTTTTTACCGATTGGCGGTAAGCTTTCGCCACTCTCTGGTTGGCTTCTTTCATGGAAGATAACCAGTTATCGTATATACCCTCGACGGTCTTAAGAACAATGTTACCGGTGAATCCGTCGGTTACTATTACTTCTGCCGTTCCTTGCATGATGTCGTGTCCCTCGATATTGCCGATAAAATTTAACTTGGTATTTTTTAATAAGTGATTAGTTTCGATTACCAGCTTATCACCTTTGGTATCTTCCGCTCCGTTACTGAGCAAACCGACACGCGGAGACTCAATACCGTAAATCTGGCTTAAATAGAGGCTGCCCATATGAGCAAACCAGACCAGATGTTCCGGCCGGCACTCCACGTTAGCCCCGGCGTCGATAAGGAAAGCCAGTTTGCTCGGGTCCAAATTGATAAAACAACCTATGGCCGGGCGCGGTGTACCTTCAATCTTGCCCAGAATAAACATTCCGGCGGCAAAGACCGCTCCCGAATGACCGGCGGAAACGAAAGCATCTACTTTGCCCTGTTTTAACAGGTTAATACCCACCACAATACTTGAATCCGGCTTCGTCTGTATTGCCTGAATAGCATGCTCATTAAATCCAATGACCTGGCTGGCCTCCACAAAGGTGATAGGTAGCTTTTTCAGGTATTTCCCCGCAAGCACGTGGAGTATCTCTCCACTGCCCACTAGGGCAATTCCCACACCGAATTCTTGGGCGGCTTTAATTGCTCCCTTGACTACTTCCCAGGGAGCAAAATCTCCGCCAGCAGCATCAACAGCAATAATCATATTTTCTCTTTTACCTTTTATTCCAATATCCGGTTTCTAAATAATAGCAAATTTTGAATGTTAAAAAAATAGTGTAATTGGTAATGAATCAAGAAAAAATAATATTGAATGATATAATTTAATTAATAATAGATATCATTCACCGGTAGTTCTTTCCCATAAATCGCACCGGCCTCCCCACCTCGCCAGTACCTTATTTTTAACTGATAATTGGGCGATTTCGCATAGGTTAGGGCAGGACTTGCATTCGAACGATGAGGTCTGGTATTGAACATCGCTGATGCCGAACCCCTTAAACGTACTTTTATTTTTCGATTGCGTTATTTCCTCATGTACCAGTAATGCCGCCCCGATGGCTCCCATTACTTCGTGATGTTCGGGGACAATCAAATCGGTCTTGAGTTCTTCGCGGAAGGCCTTGATAATGCCTTTATTGAAGGCGACCCCACCCTGAAATACCACTGGCGGTTTGATTTCTTTACCTAATCCGACGTTGTTCAAGTAGTTCCGTACCAGTGCCTGACATAGTCCGTATATAATATCCTCGATACGGTGTCCCATTTGCTGCTTGTGAATCATATCCGATTCGCCGAAGACAGTACACCGTCCGGCAATCCGTACCGGAGTTTTACTAGTCAGGGCACGTTCGCTGAATTCCTGAATACTCAAATTAAGCCGCTGTGCCTGGTGGTCGAGGAAACTGCCGGTGCCGGCGGCACAAACTGTATTCATACCGAAATCCGTAACTATTTCATCACGGATGATAATGATCTTGCTGTCCTGCCCGCCGATTTCAATAACCGTTTGTACGTCAGGATAATAGTGTAGTGTGGCAACGGCATGACTGGTAATCTCGTTCTTAACCAGGTCGGCCCCAACTATCACACCCGCTAAATATCGGGCGCTGCCGGTAGTTGCCGCACCGCAGATTTCCGTGTCAGGAGAGAGCTCTTGCCGGATTTTTTTCAGCCCGCCCTGCACGGTTTCGATTGGCTTACCCTGTGTCGGCAAATACAGATGAGCCAGTAGCTTATCATCACGGTCCAGAGCGGCAAACTTTGTTGTAACCGAACCTACATCAATACCTAAATATGCTTCCATAGCTCCCCTTGAATTCAAATTAATTGTTATACTTTTCGCGCCGTCTTTTCAACAAATCGACGAAGGCTTCCACTCGCGTAAGCATCCCCGGTTTGCCCATCTGCTCGTCACAGAAAAGGGTCAATACCGGAATGTTTTCTTTAGTAGACGACATAATATTTTGAGCGACAATTTCCGGCATACATGTGAAAGGAGCTAAATGCACCAGCCCTTCGTAATGCTCTCCGCCGAGCACTTTATGTCCCACCGTCTCCCAGCCTTCGCCGCCGATGTCGCGTTTAAGATAAGGCATTGCCGCCTCGTGTAATATCGCGTTCTTGTCCTTGCGGAATTTCTTCAGCACCCCGAAAAACAGCCCGAATTTCAGCCATTCGGAGATATACAGGCTGCGGGTTACTTCCACGCCCAGCTTTCCCAGTTCATTTTCCACGTCCAGATTGGAGAAGGGCTCTAAGACCACGTAGAATTCACCGACAATACATACTTTCAGCGGTTGTTTATTTCCGTTTAAGGGTATCTGCCCCAGCTGTTCGAGATAGTCTTTTTTAAGCATTTTTAGTTTTCTCATACTATCAGCTTCATCAATAGCTTTAAGAGCATTATTATAAGTCCGGAAGGCGGTGCCTTTTACCGCTTCGCGTGCCCGGATACTCTGCATTTCCCGCTCTATTTTGTCCGTGATATCCATCTTGGCGATACCGAAACGGAAAGCCTGGAAGATTCTCTGCCAGGGAGCGTTATTCGCGAGCCTTTTAACCATTTTCAAAAAGCCGGCAAACTTCTTTTCGGACACGCCCATTTCTATCATTTCCATCTGGTAACCCAGATTCTGTAAAATTTTCTCCTGGGTTTTAGCGTAAATGCCCAGGCGGCAAGTGTTGTAACCGCTCGCCATTATAAAAGTATCTGCCCCAAGCTCTGCCGCTTCGATGAAGTTTCCCAGCGTCAACTTAAAAGGTATGCATAATCCTTCCGGAGAATACTTAGTGCCTAAGGACATCGTGCGCTGACTGTTCATCGGCGGCATAACCATATCCACATTCAATTCCCGAAACAGGGTTGTCACAGGGATATACAAATTGCCCATTTGAGGTATAGTTACGCGCATGTTAACCTCCGCTGTTTGCGGAAAATCATGTCCAGGAAAGCCTCCAACCGGGTGATTATCCCTGCCTCGGCGGTATGCTCTTCTAATGTAAGATTCATAAAAGGAGTGTTTCTTAACCTGGTTGCCTCGCGGTGTACTGAGTCCATCATTAACGAGTCAGGCCCGCAGCCGAAGGCGGCCACCCCGATAATCCCATCTACATTTTCATTTTCCAGGTAATAGCCTCCCGCGCCGATGACTTCTTCTTCCCATGTCCAATAAGGCCGTTTTGCGAGTCGTTGAGTCGCCGCTTCGAGCTTTTCCGCATCGGCCATTTCCGGAGTAACAATACGGCACCCGGCGGTTTTTAAGCGCGGTATTAGCCGTTGGTTCACCAGTTCATCGTAGAGCAGGTAGTGGTGTCCGATAAGTCCGATAGTTACCCGGTTATCCTCCGTTAAATCGGGCCTTTCATTTTCGTACAGCAGACCTAGTGCCTGAGGAGGGGTGAGTTTCTCATTTACCATTAGCTGGCGGTAATGAAGATGAGTTTCCCATGCACTCATCGCAGCCTGCTTAACATGGCTTTTATTTTTGGAGAAAGGCTTAGCTATCTCATAAATTAATTTGTATATAGTATTCGCACCTTTATTGACATCGAAATCGATTTCTAGAATCGGCGGACATTCAGGTACGACCGCCCGGGTCATATCCGGCAGGCCGAGAAATTTGGCACAATTATATGCTTTTCGTTTCACGCTGCGGATAACGGGAATAAACATGTAATCGCATTTGTCTGCCAGTGAAATAACGTGTCCCAGATAGACTTTCGCCGGCAGGCAGGTATCAGCGACAACTCTGCCTGCTCCGTCCGCCAGCATTTTCTGTGTGGTCGGCGGCGAAGTGACGACTTCTGAGCCGAGCTTTTCGAAGAAAGTCCGCCACATCGGGTAGTATTGATAATAAGCTAAAGCTCGCGGAATGCCTATTGTAGCCATGATTATTTGAACTCGACTTTGATTTGATCCATTAATTTGGGATTTGATAGTAAATCGGCTGCCGTCATAGCCATTGTTTTTGCGGCGTCCAGCATGCCTTTTATACCTATTTCGGAAGCGGCGGCTGCAGCGAATTCCGGTGAATGAGAAGCAGTATTAAGCGGAGCTATCGCGACAAACGGATGAATTGCCGGCACTACCTGACTGACGTTACCCATATCCGTGCTGCCTATCGCTTTATCTCCCTCCGGGCGCACGTTTCGTCCTAGAGCGGTCATATTTTCCAGAAAAATATTGGCCAAGGCATTATTATTACGCATCGGAGCGTAATGGTGGCTCCAACGGTGTTCCAGACGGGTTCCGGTAGCCATGGCCGCTCCGATAAAACAGTCCAGGACCCGCTGTTTCAGTTCATCTAAGTAAGTATCTTCCTCGGCGCGGACCAGGAAGGAGCCGGCACTGTGCTCCGGTACTACGTTGGCAGCCGACCCGCCGTTCGTAATAATACCGTGGATACGAGAAACAGGTTTGATGTGTTGTCTTAAAGCGTCTATTGCATTAAAAGCCAATATCATCGCTTCTAATGCGTTCCGGCCGAGTTCCGGTTCTGCCGCAGCATGTGCCGATTTCCCGAAAAACTCGACATCCAGTGTGATACAGGCCAGTGCGTTGGATGTTGCCGTGTCCCGCATTCCGGGATGGACCAGCATTGCTGCGTCCAAATCGTTAAATGCGGCTTTGTTGGCCATTTCGATTTTCCCGCCGATTAATTCCTCAGCCGGCGTTCCAATGACCTGTATCGTGCCCGGGAAATTATCTGCAACAATTTTTGCCGCCACTCCCGCCCCGACGGCCGATGTTGCGATAATATTATGACCGCAGGCATGACCGACCTCCGGCAGGGCGTCGTATTCCGCCAGAAAGGCAACGGCAGGCCTGTCTTTTCCGTAGACCGCCCGGAAGGCGGTGGGCATATCACAGATGCCCCGCTCTACTTTAAAGCCGTTTGTTTCCAGATATTTCGTCAGCCACGCGGCAGCCTTTTCTTCATGCATTCCGAGTTCAGGATTAGCGTGTATTTTCAAACACAGCTCGCTGAGCTCTTTGCTCCTTGCCTCGATATCACTGATAATCGTCTGTTTTAACTCATTAGTATCCATGGGTTCACCTCAAGTAAGTAAGTTTCATTATAGCTTAACTAATGGGGTTTTGGCACCTGGACTAGTTTTCTGTTTGATGAATTGACTTGCTGTCAATCTTTCGAAAGGCTATTTTCCGCGCATTGTTTGCCGCCGGTGCCCCAGTTGGTCTTGGGGTTGTCCTTGATAATAACATGCGTCGCTTCCGGTGGAATACCTACCCTGGTCAATACTTCTGTGATACCCTCGATGACCTCTTTCTTCTGGCCGACCGTGCGGCCTTCCCACCATTCCACAATTACTACGGGCATATTAGCCTCCTATTTATTAGATATTTTTTTAACCAGCAGGCATATATTCCGGGAAAAATATTTTATAGGACAGCGGTGCGAGCTTTCCGGAGATAATTTTATCACCTGTAACCCGGCCTGTTTTACCAGTTTTGCCATTTCTCCGTAAGAGAATAGATGATAATAACGCTGCACTACTTGTTCTTTAATCCGCCAGGGCACCAGGGTATCCGAACCCTTGAACCAGAATCGCGGTTGCCAGTGGTTCCAGACCGTGATGAATGCTTCGCCGTCCGGTTTCAGCACCCGGTTTAGTTCCCTCAATGCCTTCAGCCTCGCTGTTTTATCTTCCAGATGATGATAGGTTGCTACTGCTATTGCGTAATCGAATGAATTATCCGGAAAAGGAAGGCTTGTTGCATCAGCCAGTTCTAAGAACGGTTCGAAATCGAATTTCCGGGCGTATTTTCGCCCGTAGTGAAGCATCTCCGGCGAAGAGTCGATACCGTATAACTCGAAGTGCTCCCTGAAGGGAATAAAATCCGGCCCGTGGGCGCAGCCGATGTTCAGAAGTTTGCCCGGTTGCCATTTTTTTGCCAGCGTTTCGAGTTCGGTACGGAATATCGTGTGGTGCCGGAAGCCGTACCAGCCCGGGGCGATGCGGTCGAAAACGTTCTCCGTCAAAAGCTTACCTCAATAATGAATACCCTATAATATAGCACGTTTGAGTGATACCAGACCAGAGTGTTAAACTGGAATCGTGGCACTGAAAAAAGTAACCCGCACTATTTCCGGCGTTACGCCGGTTGCTGTGATGGCTAAGCCGATGGGCTGCCCGGGCACCTGCATTTACTGTCCCACTTATTCTGACTCACCGCAGAGTTATACCCCGGAATCACCGGCAGTTTTCCGCGCCCGCGCTTGCGAATTCGACGTCAAACGCCAGGTTATGTTGCGGGTCGGTGTCCTGGCGGATATGGGGCATCCTACGGATAAAATCGAGGTAATTGTAATGGGCGGGACTTTTTTAGCCGCGCCGGTGGACTATCAATATCAGTTTATTAAAGATACTTATGAAGCTTTAAACGGTGTGGTATCTGCTTCTTTAGCTGAAGCCCAAACGATTAACGAGACGGCTAAAAATCGCTGTACCGGACTCTGTATTGAAACGAGACCGGACTGGTGCGGTCAGGCGGAAGTCGAACGGATGCTGGAATGGGGCGCAACCCGTGTCGAACTGGGGGTACAGGCTCCCGACGATGAAATTTATAAATTGGTCCGGCGGGGCCATACCGTAGCCGATGTAGTCGAGGCAACCGCCCGTCTGCGTAATTATGGTTTCAAGGTCTATTATCACCTCATGCCCGGCTTGCCCGGCTCGTCACCGGAAAAAGACTTTGCGATGGCTAAAATGGTATTTACCGACCCCCGGTTTCAGCCGGACGGCCTGAAAATTTATCCTACGGCTGTTGTTGAGCACACGGAATTGGAGAGGTGGTATCAGGAAGGCCGTTATCAGCCTTATGATAAAGCTATTATGGTTGATCTGGCGGTGAAGATTAAATCCATCGTTCCTAAATATGTCCGCATTGCCCGGGTGTTAAGGGATATCCCATCGAAATACATCACTGCCGGCTGTAAAGATACCCTGCGCCAGCCCGTGAGTGAAAGAATGAAAGAGCAAAATATACAATGCCGCTGCATCCGTTGCCGGGAATACGGCCACCGGCGGCGGGCGAAATGGCAAATCAGCACTCCGCAATTGGTTAGAACTGACTATGAGGCTGCCGAAGGCAAGGAAATATTCCTTTCCTTCGAAGATGAGAAAGAGACTTTATTCGGACTATTGAGATTAAGAATTCACTCCCGGCAGATTTTACCCGGCGCGAATTCAGGCGAGAAAACCGCTGTCATTCGCGAGTTGCATGTTTTCGGCCCTGAAGTCCCGCTAAAAGCAGCCCAATCGGAGGCGGCCCAGCACAAAGGCTACGGCAAAGCTTTATTAAGCGAGGCAGAGCGTATTGCCCGCGAGGAATTTGGCCTGTCCCGCATTCTCGTGTTAAGCGGCGTCGGTGCCCGGGAATATTACGGCTCGGAGGGGTATTTATTAAAGGGTGCCTATATGATAAAAGGACTGTAATGATACCACCCGAATAACCGTATTTTATTTTACTATTATTTTTGAAATTGCATTAAACTTACTCTTTGACTCTAATTAGATTCCTTATGTATAATTTGGATATCACTATATAAGCTAATGAACGCGTTGCATAACGGGTATATCCATAACAATTGCATATCAGTCTTATTGAGCAATTCTCAGTTTGATTCGCTGGTTTATTTACTGGCTTCGGTTGTTTTTATTAAAATCAATTCTCTCCTCTACATGGCTCTTTGTAAAGAACCGCCCCCTGTCCTTCGTAACGTCCGATAGCGACGTGTAAGTTCCGAACCCGTTTCCAAGATGACTTCTCTTAATAAGTAGAGGCTCTATAGACCGCTCAGCATGCCTGTGTGTAAGTAATTAATGCGGTATATAGACTGATACTTTCCATTAAAAAGTCCGGTACAGATTGCTGCAGTGTCCTTTATTGCTGCTTTATACCGGTTTAATAAGGTTAAACTTTTTTGAATGTGATATTGGACCGGATAGTATCCTAAAAAGTTATCTCGGAGAAAATAAATAAAATATTAATTGAATTAGCTAATAGATAAGGAAGGGTAAAGTGGCAACTAAAGATTTTCTTAAACCGCAGAATGTTCCGGATGCAATGGTTAAGTACTTGGTAACGAATCTGAAATTAAGCTCGAGCTGGGTTAACAATCTAAAAAGTGTGATGAAGCCGGGCCAAGAACCCGGAATGATGGATTTTAGATTATATAGCGAAGCCGACGTAAGAGCTAAAAATATTAAAGTTAAAGATTACGCTTCGTTTGATGCATATCGGGCTATGGTACTCTTCGATGGGGTCTATGACCCGAAAAACCAGACCGTCCAGAACATGAAAAAGAATTAACCCGGTTTAGTTTTAAGTGCCCAGTTTAATATACCGGGCTGTGAACTCCGGATTATTATAAATATAGGCTTGAATGATAAAGAAAAGAGTCCCGATAAAATCGGGACTCTTGGGTCGTTTTCCCCGTTCAGGTTATTTAATATAACCCTTGGCTTTTAGCAGTTCTGCGGTAAGTATGGAACCTCCGGCAGCGCCTCTGACGGTGTTATGGTGCAGGCCGATAAACCGGTAGTCAAAGACGTTACATTTTCTCAGCCGTCCGACGGTTACTGCCATCGCATTACCGGCATCGCGGTCCTTTTGCGGCTGCGGTCGGTTAGGCTCATCCCGATAAACCATGGCGGGGATTGGAGCCGAAGGCAGTTTTAACTTCTGGGGCTCAGCGGTAAAATTACGCCAAATATCAATAATCTCATCGGCTTCGGGCTTCTTACCGGCAAACTGCACCGAGCAGCAGGCGGTATGCCCGTCAACCACTGCCACACGGTTGCAGTGGGCGGAAATCCTGAGGTTTGACTCGGGTATAATTTTACCATTACTGACCTTGCCGAATACTTTCATCGGCTCAACCTCTGATTTTTCCTCTTCGCCGGGGATGAACGGCACGATATTATCGATCATGTCAATCGAGGCCGGACCCGGGTATCCTCCTCCGGATACAGCCTGTAAAGTAGTAACAATCATTTTATCTATTACATAGCCCATCTGCATCAGAGCAAAGAGTGGTATCATATAGCTCTGAATACTGCAGTTTGGTTTCACTACCAGAAAACCGTTTTTCCAGCCGCGCTGTTTTTGCTGCTGGGGAATAATCTCCAAATGCCCCGGATTGATTTCCGGGACCATCACCGGCACGTCTTCAGTTGCCCGGTGGGCTGAGTTATTAGATACGACGGCAAATCCCTTAGCTGCGTATTCGGCTTCAATAGCTAAAATGGCTTTCTTATCCATTTCAACTGCAGAAAAAACAAGCTGGCATTTGCCGATAGCCTTATCGACATTGCCCGCGTCTTCTACGATAATATCTTTATATTTATCGGGGAGGTCGGTGGTCATGTGCCAGCGACCCGCAACTGCTTCGCTATAGCGTTTGCCTGCGGAATTGGGTGAAGCGGCCAGATATACTACTTCAAACCACGGATGGTTATTAAGCAGCCTCAGGTAATTTTGACCTACCATACCGGTAGCCCCAAGAATACCTACTTTAATCATAATATCCTCCAGAATTGCTCCTTAAATTATCATACAATAACAAACGCAGGCGTCACAAATAAACACCTGCGTTCATTTCATCGGGAAAACCCTAGTTTAAACGGCAAGAACTTACTCTTCTTTAATATACCTCCACTCAAAGCCGTCTTTCAGGTAAATCGGTTTTTTGCACTTGGGGCACATAATACGGATAACAGCTTCGGTTTTTTGTTCCTCGCCTTTCACCAGTTTCTGACAATTCGAACAATAGACTTTCCTAGGGGCTATTTTCAATATTCTCTCCTCGAATTATTATTTTTACTATTTTACCTTAAATGTTAATATTTATAAATAGGTTTTTTGGCCGTTATACCTAAAATAATAAAATAAATTGACTGGTAGAGCGTGGAATGATAGGATATTGATAAGCTTCTTATATTAATCAACGGGTACAGCCATTTGCGATTTTAACTGATACAGCAGTTTCTCTTTCCGATATATAACTTGATTTTTGGTTTTATTAAAAAATAAAATTATACGCTGAGATAATAAACATAGTATTAGAAATGGAGGAAGGAATGGACCTCGAAGGAAAGAACGCTATCGTAACTGGTGCCAGTTTGGGTATCGGGGCAGCGATCGCCATTACTCTGGCTAAAGAAGGTGCCAATGTTGCCATAAACTACCGTAAACATGATACCGAAGCGAAAGAAATCGTCCGGCAGATAGAGGCGGTCGGCCGCAAAGGACTGGCGGTGCAAGCCGATGTCGCCAGTTTCCAGGATGCCGAGAATATGATTAAAAAAGTGGTTGCCGAATGGGGCGACCTGCATATTCTCGTCTGTAATGCCGGTGTTAACCGGGACAGTGTCATTTGGAAAATGACCGAGCAGCAGTGGGATGAGGTTATCAGTATTAACTTGAAGGGCTATTTTAATTATAACCGTGCCGCCGCCATCCATTTTAAAGAAAAGAACTACGGTAAAATCGTTAATATTACTTCTATTAACGGTATGCGCGGCAAATTCGGACAGTCTAACTACTCCGCTTCGAAAGGTGGTATTATCGCTTTCACTAAGACCCTGGCAAGGGAGTTAGGTAAATTTAATATCAATGTTAATGCCGTAGCCCCGGGTATGGTGGAAACGGATATGGCAAAGAACATTCCGAAAGAGTTTTTACAGAAAGCTATCGATGAAACAATGATCGGCAGACTAGCCAGCCCGGAAGATGTATCTAATGTCGTTACATTTCTCTGCAGTGAGAAATCTCGCCATGTCACCGGCGATATTATCAGGGTCGATGGCGGTCAATATATCTAGTTCTTAATAAATCAATAAGAAATTCAATCTATATTTAATAAAGGAGATTTTCATGAAAGATGTAGTAATTACAGCAGCGGTTAGGACGCCCATCGGGGCATATTGCGGTACCCTTCGCGATACACCCGTCGAGAAACTCGGTGCGACCGTATTGAATAGGGCAGTGGCCGATTCCAAAGTGAAGCCTGAAGAAGTGAATGATGTCGTTTTTTCCCAGGCTTACGCAGGCGGCGAATCACCCAATTTGGCCCGTCTGGCCTTATTAACAGCCGGCTGGCCGGTCGAAGTACCCGGTATTACGGTCGACCGGCGTTGCTGCGGCGGTGTGGCCTCCTTATGGACTGCTGCTATGGAAATCCAGGCGGAATACGCGGATACAACCATTTCCGCCGGTGCCGATAGCATGAGCCGCTGCGAGTTTTACATTCCCGGTGAATATATGAAATGGGGTGTCGGCGGTAAGAACGACCCGAAGTGGGGCTTTTTCCCGCGACAGCATGGCAGTATGGCACTCTGGGGTATCCCGCTTTATGACAGGATACAGCGCGGTCGCCCGATGCACCAGCCTATCGACCGCTTCGGCGAGCTTAACTCGATGATGACCTGGGCGGAAACCGCGGCTAAGAACGAACACATCACCCGCGAAGAAGCTGATAAATGGTCGGTTGGTTCTCATAAAAAAGCTATCGCTGCTATCGACTCAGGAAAGTTTAAGGAAGAAATCGTTCCGATACCCGTTATGGAAAAGGGAAAAGAAGTACTTTTTGCCGTAGATGAAACACCCCGCCGCGATACTTCTATCGAGCTACTGACTAAACTCAAAACGGTTTATCCGGGAGGTGTATGTACGGCGGGCAACTCATCCAGCGAAAACGACGGAGCCGGAGCTGTTGTCTTGATGACACCGGAGAAGGCAGAAGAACGTGGTGTTAAACCGCTGGTCTATATTAAATCCTTTGGCATCGGTGGTGCTGACCCCACTTTAACTTACCCGGCGGTTCCTATAGCCGTAAACAATGCTTTAAAAAAAGCCGGGCTTACTATTGACCAGATGGACCTTATTGAAATCCAGGAAGCCTTTGCCGTACAATGTCTTGCCGACGCCAAGTTAATGGGGTTGAGTGCAGATGTTATGGAAAATAAGGTAAACGTAAACGGTTCGGGCATATCTCTTGGCCATCCGATTGGGGCTACCGGTGTAATGAGGCTGGTTACTCTTATCCATGAGATGGTTAGGAGAGGAGTGAGATACGGCTTACTCACTATTTGTGGTGGCGGCGGTCTTGGTATTTGTACAATTCTCGAACAGAAGTAAATAAAGGCGTCCCGTATGTTTTATTAACCCAGCCTGATTTCAGGCTGGGTTAATAACCTCGTTTTTTGTTTACGACATTAATCAGGCGTTTGCCATCGATATAGCGTGCCAGATTCTGGCAAAAAACGTCGGTAGCACGCTGTTCGTAATCCGGCATTGCTCCCGCAATATGGGGACTAATAATTACGTTGGGCATTTCCCAAAGCTTGTTATCCGTAGGGAGCGGCTCGGTGTCAAAAACATCCAGAGCGGCACCGGCAATCCGCTGTTCTTCCAGGGCTCGTATCAGAGCAGGCTGGTCTATAATAGCCCCCCTGGCGATATTGATAATATAAGCCGAAGGTTTCATCGCATTTAATTCTCTTTCGCCGATTATCCGGGTGGTTTCCCGTGTTAGTGGTAACGCAACTACAACGAAATCGCTTTCTGCCAGCAACCGGTGCGTTTTCGAAGGAGGTAATACCTGATTGGCATATTTCGAGTGCGAACCTTTTTTAGCCGAACGGCGGACGGCGATAACTTTCATACCGAAGGCTTTAGCCATGCGGGCAATTTCACAGCCGATTTTACCCAATCCCAGTATACCGATTGTTTTACCTTTCAGGACTATCGGCATAAAACGGTACCATTGTTTTTCGTGTTTTAACTCAAAAAGCTCGGGGGCCTGTTTTGCCAGCATTAACATCTGTGCCATAACGAATTCGGGGATGACGGTAGAATGAATACCGCCGACGGTGGTAATAATAACTTTACTGTTTAAAAGGGTATCTTCGACAAACCAATCAATGCCGGCGGTCATCGATTGATACCACTTTAGCTTCGGGGCCCGGCGGATAAGGTGTTCCGGCAGACGGTAACCGTATATAATTTCAGCATCTGCCAGTATTTTATTAATTTTTGCTCTGACATTATCGGGTTCGGTTAAAAATCGATCAATCATCTTAAGTTGAGCCAGACCGGATATGTCTATTACTTTTAACCGCGGACTAACCAACTTTATTTGCTCTAATAATGCCTTATCCAGATGTGGAGTAATAACGATATTAATTGGTTTCATCACTTGTTAAAATACCTGTTGGTTAAATTTTACAATTTGAACTTATACTTTTCAACAATATGAGTTCGTTAGGTGTTACCGTCTCATTCGCCTTTTATTTAATGATAACCCGTATTAGATAATCCTTCTTTAATGATAGTCTTTATACCGTACGTCTTAGTAAATATGGAGAGTGTGCGATACGGTTACGGAATGATGAAATAAGCGAAGCAACCGGATTGGTCCTCGAACAAAGAGACTGATTATTATTGAATAATTTCACAATATTTATCGTTTGCCGGCAAAGTATTTTTTTCGGTTACGGTTATTCGTCAGGGGGGTATCGAATAAAGACATCTTAATGTAAGCGAGAATAACAGCGGCGGCCGATGTAGTTGAGGCAATAAAACTACACCGGCCTTACCATTCTGCTATAGGCATCGATAAAGCGTTAGAGGGAATTACGGTGAAAAAGGGTTGCTTTATGATGCTAATGTATTCGAAGCATGTTTACGGGTATTTAAGAAAAATTACTTGAGTTTCAGGAATAGCCACGCCGTTACTTATTCTTCCAGACTGCCGGTCTTTTCTCCAGGTAGGATTTTAAGCCTTCCTGTCCGTCTTCCGTTAACCAGTTGGCTATGCCCATTACTGTGGCTTTATCCAGAGCAGTGGTAAGATCGGGACTGCCAGCACACTCATAAAAAGCCTCGCGTACCAGTTTCACACTGAGGGCACTCTTGCTCAGGAAAGTTTTGGCTATTTCCTCGCCCGCTTTGTCCAGTTCAGCTAAAGGAACTACCTTATTAACCAACCCGATTTTCTCGGCTTGCTCTGCGGTAATACTGTTGCCGATGAGAATTAACTCGTAAGCTTTCTTTTGGCCCATAATGCGGGGGAATAAAGCGGCTGCCGCCGGGGCTAAACCGCCCAACTGAATTTCCGGCTGACCCATTTTAACACCTTCCGCCGCAATAGCTAAATCACAACCGGCGATAATTTCACACCCGCCGCCCAGGGCAATGCCGTTGACCAAGGCAATGCTGGGTTTGCCCAGACCGCGGAGGAGTTTAAATAGCTTGCCGAATTCCATCATCATTTGCGGCAGCATATCTCCCAGGTGGTCTTTTACCTCGATGCCGGCACAGAAAGCCTTTTCCCCGTTACCGCGGATAATCACGACCTTAGTAGCCTCGTCACTGGTTAAGTCGGCGATAGCACTGTTTATTTCCCGGAGTGTCTCCATATTTATGACATTAACAGGCGGACGGTTCACGATTAGTTTGGTGATACCATCTTTTTTCTCTAAAATAATATTCTTATATTCCATATTTCCTCCTATATAGTTGAAACGGTTCGGCTGAATTTTACCGAAATCCAACCCCGAAATGCAAGCTTATTTGCGATAGAATATTAACACTAACCTATACAGAGAAGCCCAAGTTATTTAACTTGGGCTTCTCTAAGTTACTACATATTAAATTGATTATTTTTGCGGAGGTAAAGGTTTGCCTAAGACGGCCTCGAAGAGTTCGTCATTAATCATATGGCCTTGGGCTATTAACTCACGATATTTGATAAAGTCAATCGTGTCTTTACCGGTAATCTTCTTGGTATTGAAGGCAGTAAAGCCGAGGAACGCCTCGCTGTCCATATTGACGCCCAGCCAGAACAAATGGTCGTTCTTGTTGAGGTCCCAGAAGTATTTTTTCTTCTGACGAACACCGGCAATAGATTTCATCAAGCAGTGCGGGAACAGGTTGGTGAAAGTCCAGAGGATTCTGTTTACTTCGGCATCGACGAGGGAGTAGTCATAGGTGCAGCCCTTCATAATTTCTCTGGCGGCTTTTGCGGCTTCACCAGTAACACTCTCACCGTAAACGATTTCACCGTTATCTAGCCACTTTTCAGTGATGACTGAGGGATTTCTGACGAACTTATCACCCTGTTTTAAAACCGGGAAAACCTTGCTCAGGTAATTCTTCCGGACCATTTTGTAGGCACTCCACATCTCGCAAGAGACACAGTTCCACATGGCATCTTCAATGGTCAGCGCCCAGGGAAGGAAATCTGAGGAACCACCGACAGGAGCGGAACCGTGGCGGGGTCCGGCCTGGCCGAAGATAGCCGTGTCAGCAGCGACTGCGATATCACAGGCACCGCCTATTTCCTGACCGCCGGCAACGCTCATACCGTTAATACGGCGGATTACCGGTTTCTGGCACATTAAGATTGCATCGACCATGCCGTTGAAAAGCGTCATGTACTGAGAATATTCAGTCGGTTTCTGAGAGTAGTATTCAGAGTACTCTTTGGTATTACCGCCGGTGCAGAAGGCATTGTTACCGGCACCGGTGAAGACAACGGCAACTACATTACGCTGTTCCTGAGCGCGATGAAAACCAGCGATAACGCCCTTTACCATCTCAGTAGTATAAGAATTGTACTGGGCAGGGTTGTTCAGGGTAATCCAGGCGCTGTATAGACCTTCTACCGGTTTACCGGTCGGGTCGAGGATGGGTTTCTCTTCGTACATTGTGCATGGGGGGGTCGTACCGAAATGTTCCATACCCCAAATATTGTGGTCTTTTACACCACCTTCCCGTGGAATCCAATTTAAAGCCATAATAACCTCCAATGATTATTTTTATTTTTAATGATTAATATTAGAAGTCGGGAGTGAGAACAATCCTTTTCTCAATACCGCCCTTATGGGCGTCTTCGAAAGCCTTCTGTATTGTACTCATCGGTCTGGTCTCGAGGAACGGTTCGATTTTGATTTGGCCTTCGAGAACCATCTTCAATACCGGGGCGTAGTATTTCGGTAAGCATCCCCAGGTGCCGCGGATATCGGCATCGAATGCCATCAAACGTGACATCATATATTCGTTCTTCTGCATGCCGTATCCGGCGATGACTAAAACGCCGATAAATGAGAGCAGCTCGAGAGCAATACTCTGGCCTTCACCGGTACCGGTCCACTCGAAAATTTTCCAGCCGTAGTTGGCGGGTAGACCTTTTTCTTTACAGTAAGCGCGGAACTCATCGCGGATAGCTTTAATATCTTTTCCGGCAGAGCTAATTGTTTTAGTAGCGCCATATTGTAAAGACCTCTCTAGTTTAGCGGGGTTGCGGCCGATGGCGATGACTTCTTTAGCCCCGAGGGCATGGATAATCTGAGTGGCGTAAACACCTACGCCTCCGGTAGCACCGATAACGATAGTCAGGTCACCGGGTTTGACTTCGCCGCGAATCGCACCCTGGTAGGGCGAAGTGACGGCATCGGCGATAACCGCCAGGTGGGACAGAGGGAATTCCTTTTTATCTTCTACCCAGCATAAATCAGCGGATGGGACGACGATATGGCTGGAAAAACCGCCATAGATTCCCAGGCTGTTGCCCGGCATTTTTTGTGCTAGGCAGCGGTTACCCCTACCGGCGGCACAGATGGGACAATTATTACACGGCATTACAGCCGGTACGATTACTTCTTTACCAACCCAATTGCTATCTCCAGCGATTACCGTACCGCTAATCTCGTGGCCTAGAGTGAGAGGTGGTTTATTAACTGTAGGTACTCCATCATAAAAGTAGCCCAAGTCGGTGTGGCAAACACCACAGCCGGCGATTTCTACCAATGCCTCTCCCGGTTTAATTTCAGGCATCGGAATACTGGTTCTGGTTAATGTTCCTGGGGTTGTCATTTGCCATGTTTGAATTTCATTAGGTATATTTGCCATTTATTCCTCCTTTGCAGAATCAATATTAAGTTAGCCGCTGTTATGGTCCTGTAGTCACCTCCTTAGAATTAGTAACAATAGTTTGCTTATTGGGGATGTTTATTTTCGATATTATGAAAGGGCCGATTAATTAAGAGTATCAATTTCTAGGTTTGTTGTCAATTTGACGATTATGCCCGTTATTCTGGTATTTCCTGCAGATTTGGTTTATATAATATTACTAAAACGTCATAGTAATTAACTTTAGTCATCAGAGGATATCACATACAAATAGGAAAACAGCGATTCAGGCTAACGGCAAAGTAAAAATTAGACTGGCACCTTTTTGCGGATTATTTTCCGCCCATATTTTACCTTCATGCAGTTCGATAAACATCTTACTTAACGCTAGCCCAATGCCTAATCCGCTAAGCCTGTCCTTTTCCCGGTTTCGCCAGTAGGGGTCGAATAGATGCGGCATCATGTCATCGCAGATTCCCTGTCCGGTATCTTCAACTTTCACCTGTATAAAATAATCATCATATTTTTCGGCACATATAATCACTTTACCTTCGGTAGTATAGTGAAAAGCGTTATTCAGTAAGTTTAACAGTACCCAACGTAGCCTGTGGTTGTCCCCGTTCACTAAAGGTAAATTATCGGGAATCACTACTTCTAATCCCAGAGCTTTACTGCGGGCTAATGGGGCTGTTTCTGATTCGACTTCCCGTATCAATTCTGTGATGTCGATAGGTTTTGGTTCGATATGCAGGGTCCCGATTTCTCCGCGAGCCAAGTCCAGAAGTTCATTTATCCGGTTTTCCAGATTAATCGAAGATTTTCTGATATTACTGACCAGTGAGGATTGAGTTGTATTATTTATCTCAGCTTCTAATATTTCACCGGAGGCGAGAATAGCCGTTAATGGTGTTTTTAATTCGTGAACAATTGCCCTGACATATTTATCCCGCTTTTCTATTTCCTGCTGTAATTCATGACGTAGCTTGTATTCTTTATCATAGAGGGTCTCCATTAATTTCTGAGATTCCCGGCGCTCGGATATATCTCGCAGGAGTATCAATTTACCGATAATATTATTCTGCTTGTTTCTCAAGGTCGTTGAGCTAACATTAAAATACCGGTTTCCCCGCGGACTTTCCGTAATAATTTCCGCTCTGGCTTCGAAAGGAGTAGTGTTTATTATTGTGGGAGGCCATTTCGACCAGGTCCGTATGACCGGTTTGCCGATGGTATCTTCTCGACTGGTGTTGATAATGCGCTCACCGGCTGCATTTATGTCGGCTACAATTCCTTGAGCATTAAGAACTAGTATACCGTCCGGCAGGTTTTCCACCAGTTTGTTGCGGGCAATGGTCACGGGGTTCATAAAGTGAAATCGGAGTAAGGAGAGAGAATAGAACCCTCCGGCAATAACGAAAACGAAAGGGGTCAAGTCCAGTCCTTTAACCGGTCTTAAGCCAAATACATAAATTATATTACCGATGAGGGGGAGCATAGTACCGGTTAATAGTAAGATGAACTGGCGCCGGTAAATACCCTGTTTCCTGAAGACAAACTCCCAAAGCAGGTGCATACCGTAAATAAGGGCGATATATTGGCAGCCCCAGAAGAGCCAGAATGACCAGCCGTGTTCCCATACAAGGATGGAGGGTATACCTGAAGGATATATATCAGTCCAGAATGAATGGTGAAACTGATTTGTCCAGATGACGCCGAGAGCGGCAATAGGCAGTAAAGCAAGCAAGAGGTAATTACGGGGTCGGCGCCACCAGGTAGATCCGATATAATCCAGGGCGAAGAAAGCCCATAGGATACCGATTCCCGCAATGCCGAAGAACTCGGCTTTGCCCCAGAATACTTTTACAGAATAATCAATAGCTCCGGCTTCAAGAATCCTGGCAAATAGCCACCAGGCAATACAGAGCATGAAGAAGGTCAGAGGTACGGCACCGGGCGCCGGCCGCCTCATCCAAACAATACAGGCAATAAATATTGCCAATATCGAGCCGAATAAAAATATCAGCGAAAACGGTGGGAAATTAAATGCCATTGTTAAAATCGATAGAACAACTATTTTGTATCACTATTCCGTAAACTCTCTATTTTCACCCTTTAATCTTTTAATTAAAAATGCTATATTCTTGCCGAAATTCCAGGCTGTTTACATGCCTTCTGTGTCATTAACAACCTCACCTTTATCGTGGGCGACGGCTACATTCCAGTAAGTCGAGCCGGAAATGTAGAATCCCTTTTATGCGGACTGCTGGTAATTCCCGGGACTTACATTCCGCCTCCTATTTTCATGCATTATAGCATATACTTTTAAAATTGTTTGTCCCTGAAGGATAAAAGGCCTTTACTATCCCAAGATATCCGAAATTACTAAATAATTTGAGAGGTCGTCATATAAATGACCGGGATTAACGAGGCCGTTATTCCCAGCAGATGCTATTTCCACGTATTGAGGGTGTCAACTTTACATAGAAGCGACCAGCCGGTGCACATTATTAATACCGCAGCGGGTGAAATTACTTTACGCTAACTTGGTGACAAGTTATCCGGGATGAAAATATTTTCCCGTACCCGGTACGTGCTATTCTTTAAGGCGGAAGGCTGTCGGTTATCGTTTTACCAGATAGCGGCATCATCATAAAAGGTATTCATGATTACGGACAGGCAGAAAAACTTAAAGTAAAATATATCGGACGCCAGTTACCGCCTTAATGTTGAATTATTACCGGATGTTAACCGCCGTTGATGAGTAAGAAAAATGGTCCTTCATGAAGCTCGACTTCAGTTTGGCCTTTTTCCGCACGGTATTTCAACATATCGCAGAGGTTACTCCAGCTGGTAACATGGCGGCCGTCGATGACCCGTATCGTTCTGGGGTCGGACCAGTCCCATGATTTGGCTTCCTCGATACTGCAGGTCCTCACCTTTTTTGTTTCCATATCCATCACTTTTAACATGATTTCAGGCTCTCTGCCCATAGTATTTTTGGCGTTTGCCCATGGATTTATGCGTTTTGATAAAGCCTCAAAGTTGATCTGGTGCGGTGAATTAAAATCGGCTTTTATACTACCTTTATTGGCTTTGGGTATATAGCCGCGGTATTTCTCAACGTAACAAAGGAAATAATGCCGGCCGCGGTAATTCTCACATTCCTTACACATTTTCCCGCTGAACGGGCAAAGCATACTTGTCTTGGCCATTTCAAAACTCCCGGATTGTTTTAATATAATTATAAAGATTATTAGTTGCGGGGTAAATTATACTTACCAGTCAGTAATATTATAACCCGGTTTGTTGCTTCGAATCAAGTGAGAAGAGAAAAAGAGTTACGATATGTCTTCTCTTCCTCGCGGATTATATTAACCATCGGCTTTCTTACCGGAATAACCGGAACTGTCTACAAAAATTGGCCGTTTTTACATTGTAAACGAAGGGGTTTATGCATATAAATCATATTAATAATAAATAAAGTAAAGAGAAGTTTATTTTTATAAATACGGATTATATGGTATTATATGTTTTATTAGTTAAAGTTACCTGCTCTTTTTTACAGCCAAATTTCCCTGACCTCGAATAAATATCACATCTTGAATTAACTAAATCTCAAGAACAATCGGTAAAGGCGGAATTGTGGTGATGAACTGGCAAGACGAATACCGGAGTAAACTGACCACGGCGGACATTGCCGTTCAAGCGATTAAGTCTGGCAACCGGGTAGCGGTGGGGCATAATTGTGCCGAACCGCAGCATCTCGTAAAAACAATGGTCGCCCATAAGGCAGAGTATGAAAATGTGGAAGTTACTCATATGTTGCCGATGGGCTTGAGTGAATACTGCCTGGCCGAGTGTACCGGGCACTTTATCCACAATGCTATCTTTATCGGGTCTGCTACCAGGGATGTGGTTAACCGCGGCCAGGCCCGGTTTACCCCCTGTTTCTTCCGGGAGTTGCCACGTTTGTACCGGGAGGATATTCCGGTCGATGTCATGTTATGCCAGCTGTCCCCGCCGGACGAACACGGTTACTGTAGCTTCGGTATATCGGTAGACTACACCAAACCGGTTGCGGAATCGGCTAAAACAGTTATCGCTCAAATTAACCGGCATATGCCGCGGACGTGCGGTAATGCTCTCATCCATGTTTCGGAGCTCGATTACATTGTAGAACATGACGAACCGCTCATTGTTTATCGTTCGACAAAACGGGAAAATCCCGGGTTTGCCTCCGGTATCCGGAAACTCGGTAATTATTGTGCCGAGTTAATCGGGGATGGGGCCTGTTTACAGCTCGGTATCGGCGACATACCGGACTCCGTCCTGCAATTTCTGACACATAAAAAGGACTTGGGTATTCATACCGAAATGTTCTCTGACGGGGTAATCCCCCTTATCCGCAGCGGGGTGATTAACGGCAGCCGGAAAAATATTAACAAAGGTAAAGTAGTCGCCTCTTTCCTGATGGGCTCCCGGAAATTGTATGATTTCGTGAATAATAACCCCACGGTGGAAATGTATCCTATCGATTATACTAACGACCCCTATATCATCGGGCAAAATGATAATGTCGTTTCTATTAATTCCTGTTTGCAGATTGACCTGCTAGGGCAGGTAACCTCTGAAACAATCGGGCCTTTGCAGTATTCCGGTGTCGGCGGCCAGGTAGACTTTATCCGGGGGGCTTCCCGCTCGAAAAACGGTAAATCGATTATTGCAGCGGCATCCACCGCGGCTGATGGTAGCCATTCCCGGATTGTGCCGTATCTTGATAAAGGAGCGGTGGTAACCACAACCCGGAACGATGTTCACTATATCGTAACCGAATATGGTATAGCTAACTTGCGAGGCAAGAGTGTTCGCGAAAGGGCTTTAGCCCTCATTGCCATTGCCCACCCTGCTTTCCGCGAACGCCTGATGCGACACTGCAAGAAAATGACTTTGCTATAGCCTTTGCACAGGTGTCTCAATATCGTTTGACTTATTGAGAATCGGTGGTATAATTTAGGCGAAAATGTAAATCTGAACATAATATAGCTGAAATTATAGTCTATACATACAATAAATTAAGGAGGTGAATTACCTTAATTTATTGTGCAAAGTGCGGTAACCAACTATCTGAGAGTGACCAGTTTTGTAGCAAGTGTGGTACTCCGGCAGCTAAAACAGCACCTCCGGCATCAACAAATTCTCAGGCATCGACATCGAATCCGGCAACAGTCTATGTACAGTCTGCACCTCAGAGCACAAAGCGGGAGAGTGGTCTCGCTATTACCTCATTAATCCTCGGTATTTTAGGGATTTCGTTGTTTGCTCTCATTTTCGGCGCTATAGCCTTAAACCAGATGGGAAAAGACCCCAATCTCTCGGGCAGAGGCTTGGCTATTGCCGGCCTGGTGCTTGGGATTATCGGATGCGTCGGTTACATAATCTGGATTATAGCAATTAGCGTTCTCGCGATAATATAGACACTTACGCTAATACAGTACATTGACCTTTTTACCGATATACTTTGTGTATCGGCCGGGGCATAACATTTTCATAGTTAATACACGTGTGATTCAAGCCGCAAGTTCAGGCTTTCAGATAGGCTGGTTGATTCCAGAAACAAAAATAATGTAAGATTCTTTTTTATAGGCGTATTGTTTGATACGGTACGGTTATTTTAATCCTGATTCCTAAAATTGTATTATATATACAAAGTCCCCTAAAAGTGGCTTGTCAGCAGGAGTACAACATCAGAGGAGGTACATTATGGATTTTTCATTGGGGTATACACCCGAACAGGAAAAATTTGCGGTTGATGTGAAAGAATGGCTTAACAATAGTGTTCCAAAGGGTTTATTAACCATCAGGGACCCGGCCAAAATGAGCCGGGAACAGTGGCAAATGAGGCGGGATTTTGTCTATAAGCTGGGGCAAAAGGGCTGGCTGTACCCCGGGGCTCCTCCCGAATACAGCGGCGGCGGGCTGAATGCCGACCAGTGTTACGTATTGAGTGTGGAGTTAGCCGAAAGAGGTTTGGGACTGCCGCCGCTTTACGACGTCGGAGTTCTGGCCGGCCCCGCTATTCTCGCGGCCGGTACTGAAGAACAGAAAAAGCGGTTTTTACCCCCGATGTTCCGGGGTGAAGTACTGACCTGGCAGCTTTTTACCGAGCCGGAAGCCGGCACTGACGAGGCCAACCAGCAGACCAACGCTCTCCGTTCCCCGAATGAAAACGACTATTTTATAATTAACGGTCAGAAAATATTTGTCGGAGCGTTTCCCTCCAAGCCGGACCAGTTCTTTCTGTTAACCCGTAGCGACCTTCAGGCACCGCGCCATAAGAACCTGGCGGCTTTTATCGTGCCTGCTAATCTGCCGGGCATCGAAGTTCAGCCGCTGGACCTGTTTCCGCCCGGTACTTTTTATGAAGCTTGCAGCCCTACGGTAGCCAACTCCGAGGGTACCAAACACTCGGTCTTCTTCGATGATGTTAAAGTTTCTGAGAAATGTTTGATAGGAGGCGACCACGACGGTTGGAAGGTAGTTGTTGCCGCTCTCGATGTCGAGCATAGCGGTAACTTCGTCGGTGTCATCGGCCGGAATTATACTACCGAGAAATTTTTTGCTCAGGTGAAAAATAACCCGAACATTATCAAACGGATAAAAGACAATCCGCTTTTACTCGATACTCTTGTAGATATTTATATTGACGCCCAGACTGAAAGGCTTTTCTCGATAAGGAACTCCTGGCAGTCCTTTAATCATATAGAAGCTCCTTATACCGGCCCGCAGATGGCCTTGTTCTCCAAGAACTTCGGCGGGCGGTTTATCCGCGATTCGCTGGAAGTTCTCGGTCCTTATGCCCTGACCGACGACACCAAGTGGCAGATGGATGACGGTACTTTCGAGTCCGTCCAGCGTGCCGGGGTCTGCTTTGCCTCCGGAGGTACTCCGGAAGCCCTGAAAATAAATATGGCCCGGGCACTGGGTATCGGCCGGTAAAGTAAGACACAGTTCAATTATGGAGTATTTAAGGAGATAAAATATGAGACTCGATTTAAGTTTTACCGAAAGCGAAGAAATGCTGCGGAAGGCCGCCATCGACTTCCTGAAGCGTGACGCTCCGAAGCCGGTGATTCAATCTTTACAGGAATCTGATACCGGCTATACCCCGGAGCTATGGCAGAAGGCTGTTGATATGGGCTGGCTGGGCATTGTTATCCCGGAGGCTTACGGCGGAACGGGCGGTTCGCTGACCAGTGCTGCCGCCCTGTTTGAAGCCCTGGGTACCGGACCGATGCCGGGGCCCTATTTTTCCTCCGGCATTCTCTCTGCTTTAATCATTATGGAAGCCGCTGCGGAAGAACAGAAAAAACAAATTTTACCGGAACTCACTGAGGGCAAAAGGATAATAACGCTCGCCCTGACCGAACCGGAATTCGGCTGGGAGCCTTCCTCTATCCGGACTTCAATAAAGAAGGACGGTAATCAGGCGGTTGTCAAGGGTGTAAAGCTTTTCACCTATGATGCCCTTGCCGCAACCCATTTTATCGTCGTCGCCCGTAACGGTTCCGGCATGGGTTCGGAGGGCATTTCTTTAGTCCTGGTGGACAGCAAAGCCAATGGAGTTACAATACGCAAGCTCCCCGGATTTCTTTCTAGCCGGATATTTGAGGTTACCTTCGATGCGGTAAAAGTGCCGTTAACCGGTATTCTAGGAGAAGAAAACAAGGGCTGGCTGCCTTTGCAAACCGGTATCGCCAAAGCCATTCCGGTGCTCTGTGCCTATAAAGTCGGGGCCAGCCAGAACGTAATCGAGCAGACGATAGAGTACAGCCGCACCAGGTTGCAGTTCGGGCAGGCCATCGGGCGTTTCCAGCGGGTTCAGGACTGGATTATCGATATGGCCAACTATGCCGATGCCGCCCGTTTAACCACATACGAAGCCCTCTGGAAACTGGACACCGGTAAGCCCTCGGAGGAAAGCATTCACCTGGCTAAAGCGGTCGCCAGTGAAGCCTATTTTGAAGTGGTTACCCTGGCCCACCGGGTTTTCAGCGGTATCAGCTACTCCCAGGAACACGCTATAAGTTTCCATACCAGGGCATCGCGTTCCCTGTTCAACTATCTCGGCCAACCGGCCTATCACCGGAGGGAAATCGCCAGGTTAATAACGGCCTAGAAAAAAAGAATTAGGTTTAAACTTTTTATAGAAAAGCGTGGCATGAAATTTTCATGCCACGCTTTTTTCACGAATACAGAAATTGTTACTTCAGAAATCCCCATGCAAGTAACACGACGAAAATTGCTACCACGATAAGTAACATAAACTGTACCGGCAGCCGCTGGTAATCGGGGTCGTAATCCTCCGGGACTTTTGCACCGCCGGTGCCTTTCGCTCCGGACACCTGGATTTTAGTTAACCATTTTATAGGATTCGATGCGAATCGTATTAACACGTAAACCAGACGTCCGGTGAGAGTCTCTATCCAGCCCATAAACCGGTTAAAGTAAACTACGAATACGTTGTAAACCGGTCTAGCCGGGCGGCGGTAGAACCAGTCTATGTCCAGCGTCATTGTATCTTTGGGCTTTAATACCTTGAGAAGCAGCCAGAACCCGATGCCGGTAAATACCAGAATCTGGATAGTCTCTATAATATGAGCGGAATTATACGGCCGGTAGTCTACCGGATAAGGCAGAATATTGTATAGCAGTGAAGGACAAACACCTAGTACGATACAACAAACGGCGGTAAGAGCCATGCCGATGTACATATTTAGGGGGATTTTCTGTGTCACGCGGGGAGGTTCTCCCGTGCCGTTATACTTTCCCAGCCAGGTAAAATAAGGCAGCTTGAGAGTGGTACTGAGGAAAGTACCTACCGAAGCCAGATTTAACAGTATTACTACCAGTCCCAGACCGCTTAAACCGGCCGCATAAATAATCATCGACTTACTGATGAAGCCGCTAAACAGGGGTACTCCGGAAATGGAAAAACCGGCGATAATATACAGGACGAAAACCCATGGCATCGCCTTGCCCAGGCCGCCTAACTCGCTTAGCTTACTTCGTCCGGTGGCAAAAAGAACCGTGCCGGCGCCCATAAACAACAACGCTTTGTATAGAATATGGGTGAAAGCGTGAGCTGTGGCTCCGTTTACGGCCACCATTGTCCCTATGCCGACCCCGGCAACCATATAGCCCACCTGGCTGATGATATGGTAGGCCAGCAAGCGGCGGATATCATTTTGCAGCACGGCATAGACGACGCCATAAACCGCCATCGCCACTCCTGCCCAGATAAGAATTTCCCAACCGGCAAACCCTCTCGCCAGTACATATACCGCGGTCTTAGTGGTGAACGCACTCAGGAAGACACTGCCGGTAACCGTGCCTTCTGGATAAGCATCGGAAAGCCAGGCATGTAGCGGCGGTACCGCGGCATTGAGACAAAAAGCGAAGAGAATCAGGTAAGAGGCTAAACCGGCGTACATATAATTAAACGCAATCGAGCCGGTCTGGTTGAGCTGTATCAGGACACCTGCTATCAGGATGCTGCCGCCAAACAGATGTACCATCAGATAGCGCATCCCGGCACCGCGGGAGAGAGCCGTGCCTCTGGCCCAGATAAGGTATACCGAAGCTACGGCCATAATCTCCCAGAATACTACCAGCGTGATGAGGTCGCCGGCAAAAACGACACCCAGCGAAACACCGGCATATAAGAGCGTAGCAATTCTTTCCCCGGTACTTTTGATGTGATAGGCGAAAATACCGCCCAGGAAGGTGATAATCACAAAAACATACCCGAAAACCAGGCTCAGCTCATCAACCCGGGTAGGTATGAGGGTGTAATTTAAAAATCCGACGGTCAGCGTATCCCCGGGATGCAGCTGCAATAACCAGTAAAAAGCCGTTAAAGGAAAAAGCAGGAATACGGCCGCGTGGCTACGGCGGGGTAAAAACGGCAGCAGGATAGCCCCTAAAAATAAAATTGCTGCAGGAGGAATACTAATCATAATAGTCGTTCTTCCTCTCCAGCCAGTAATGACTAATCCATTTAGCGAAAAAGACCATAACTACGCATCCGATGAATCCCAATAAAGCATAAAACCCGTTGAAATGAGTCCAGGAAAACCCGTGTTCTTCTTCCCCGGCGGGGAATATGAAACCGATTACTACGGCGATAACGGCCAGTATCGCCAATATTATCCAGGTGGCTTTCTTCCCGGTGAATATTTTCATCTTATTACTCCGCTAAAAACACTGGCTACCGTATCACCGGCAAGTTGGAAGAAGTGGAATAAGCCGTCCGGCAAAAGCCCTAGGAAGAGGGATAGCAATGCCGTAATTACTAAAGGCACGACCATAAACATAGAAGCTTCGCTAAACCGTGTCCTTTTCTCCGAACTCATGAAAAATGCCCTTCTGATAACGGGGAAAAAGTAACCGGCGTTAAGCAGGCCGCTGAGTAAAAGTACTCCCAGATAAACAGGCTGTCCGGCATTTATAGCACCCTCGCCGAGATACCATTTGCTGACAAATCCGTTTAGAGGCGGAATGCCCACCAGACCTATCGCCGCCAGTGTAAAAGCTCCCATCGTAATCGGCATCTGTTTTCCGATGCCGTTTAATTCACTGATATTCTCCACGTGCGTTTTGGCATATACCGCTCCGGCACAGAAAAACAGGGTTATTTTCAATGTTGCGTGATTCACCAGATGGATAAGGCTGCCGGTCCAGGAGATAGGCGATAACAAAGATATGCCTAGTAGAATGTACGAAAGGTGTCCCACCGTGGAGTAAGCCAGCCGCCGTTTTAAATTATCCTGGTAAAAAGCCAATAATGAAGAGACAATTATAGTGATGGCTGCCATTATCGCCAGAATCTGCCACGCACCGATATTATGGAAAAGAGCCGGTCCGAAAATAAAGCCCACTACCCGGATGCCCCCGAAAACGCCCGCTTTGACCACCGCTACCGCATGGAGCAGAGCGCTCACCGGTGTCGGGGCAATCATCGCGGTGGGCAGCCAGCTATGCAATGGTATCAGGGCGGACTTCATCCCGAACCCGACCAGAAATAGGACAAAGAGAAGCATCAGATTGGGCTGACCGGTTAAATTGCTTAAAAACCCGCCGGCAGTAAAATCCAAAGAACCTGCGTAGTAATAAGTTAAAGCTGTGGCAGCAATTAAAGCAAGCCCTCCGGTAAGCAGATAGGCCAGGTATTTGCGTCCGGCGGACATCGCTGCCGGGGTTTCTTTATGAATCACCAGCGGATAAGTAGCTATAGTCAAAATTTCGTAGAACAGGACAAAAGTCAGCAGGTTGGCGGAAAATGCAATGCCGATAGTAGAAGTCAGACAGAGAGCGAACATAGTGTAGTAACGGGTCTGTTTATGCTCCGCCAGGCTGCGCATATAACCGATAGAATAGAAGGAGGTAATAATCCAGAGTAATGATGCCGATAGGCCGAAGATTAACCCGACGGTATCAACGTGAAAAGAAAGCGATATACCGGGCGCAATATTTAACAGGTCGATATGTGGAAATTTACCACCCAGTACGTCCGGGAGCATCGTGAAAATAACCCCGAACATCGCAACTGACGCTGCGATAGTCCAGAATTCCCGGATATTTTGCCGGCGTGAAAATATCAATATCAGTACCGCTGCCAGTACCGGAATCAGTACGGCAATTAACGGGAGTATCGAAGTAAACGTATTCATTAAATGTCTCTATCTATCTCCGGTTAAAAAATAAGGCTTGTCACCGGCTGTAAAACGTTGGTAACGATAACCGCGTTGATAATACCCAGTATAATGATGCCCGCCGCTAAAGCCACCATAGGCACGGTCATTCCTTTCGGGGGGTCTTTGGCCTGGCTGACAACTTCATCGTCAGGCGGCGGCGACATATAAGCTTTTTCCAGGATACGGAAAAAGTAAACTGCATTGAGCAGCGAACTGATTAATATTACGGCTACAAACACCCAGTTATGGCCGGCGACCGCACCTGATACCAGGTACCATTTGCTGAAGAAACCGGCAGCCGGAGGAATCCCGACCATAGAGAGAGCGGCCACTGTAAACGCACTCATCGTTAAAGGCATCTTGCGTCCCAGTCCGGCAAAACGGGCAATTTCGGTGATACCCGTGCTATATCGAATACTACCGGCCGCTTGGAACAGAGTGCCTTTCATAAAAGCGTGGTTTAAAATATGCAACATCGCCCCGATTAAACCCGCCGGATTAGCCATACCGATACCCAGGGCAACATAACATATCTGGGCAACGCTGCTGTACGCCAGCATGCGCCTGACGTCTTTTTGAGCAATGGCCATTATCGAAGCAAAAATAATCCCGGCAGCGGCCAGCCAGGAAATCACGGTCATAATAGGCAGGGTTTCCGTGAAGTAGTTCGGCATAAAGACCGAGATAAAAACGCGGATTACAACATAGGCACCGACTTTGGTCATCAGAGGCGCCACGAAATTAATCACCCCTGAAGGGGCATAAGTATATACATCAGGCAGCCAGAGATGGAACGGGAAGAGGGCCATTTTCAGTCCCATCCCGATTATAATAAAGACCGCGGCGGCGACGATAAGCCGGGAATCCGGTATAGTGGGTAATATTCTGGCAACATCGGCCATATTTAAAGAACCGGTAGCGAAATAAATAAAGCCGACGCCGAGCAAATAGAAGCAGGCCCCTACCGTCCCGAAAATGATATAGCGGAATACTGCCATTGGAGCTTTACCATGACCGATAGCCATCACTGCGTATGCAGCCAATGATGCTATTTCCAGAAATACATAGATATTAAAAAGGTCGCCGGTAACGACAATACCTGTCAGCCCGGCCAGTAATAAAAGTATTAAGGCATATAGAGGTACGATTTTCTCCGGTACTTCTTTCGTAAATGACTGCCGGGAATATATCATACTGGCAAAAGCAATACCCGTAATCAGCACTGCCATGAAGGCCGCAAGATGGTCGAGGACATATTCGATACCGATAGGGGGTATCCAGCCACCCAGGTGATAGTGCATCGGGCCGCTGGTGAGAACCTGTACCAGTCCCCATATTGAAGCTATCAGGGATATAGTTACCCCGGCTAGGGAGACAGGGAACGCCAGGCTCTTTCGCCATAACCCGCAGAGAAAGGTCAGCAGGGCAAATAGCAGCAATGAGACCGGAATAATGACGGGTAGCTGCTCGAACATTATTCTCGCATCCTCTCCATTATTTCAGTCTCATCGATAGTGTTATAGCGGCGGTATATCAATAAAAGGATAGATAAGGCCACTCCGCTGGTGGCTACCATAACCACGATGGCGGTAAGCATCAGTACATGGGGTAAAGGATTAGCATAGAGAGCCGGGTCTGTGACACCTAATGCCGGGTCTACGGTAGGTATCGTCGCTCCGAACTTAGCGGCGCTGGCAATAAAAATTAGTATAATCGCTACCTGGAATATCGTCATTCCGATAAGTTTCTTCATCAGGTTGCGTTTGGTATACATTCCCCAGATGCCGATTGCCAGCAAGACCGTACTGAAGTAATAGGGATAATTATCCAATAATACCTGTAACATCATTTCTCCTTAGTCAGGCTGTCGAAGATGGAGAGCAAAGTCCCGAAAACCGTAAATGCAACCCCGATATCTACGCATAATATCCCGTAATACCTTCTTTCTGCTTCCGATACCGGAAAGGGTATGGCGGAATAATCCAGGTAATTTCCTCCGGAAATCAGTGCGGCTACACCGGTGCCGCCATAAATCAATAGCCCGATAGCCCCTAAGATAAGACCAAGTTGGGGCGGAAACTTACCATAGGTTGCATCCTTGCCCAAGCACATCCGCATTAAAATTACCGTAGCAGCCAGAATGGTTCCGCCCTGAAATCCGCCGCCCGGACTATAATGGCCGAACATTATCACGTATATTCCGAACATAAAAATAAACGGGACTATAACGCGGCAAGCAACATTAACGATCAGGCTTTGATATTTTGTTATCATTCCGTTTCCATTTTCCTAACAACATGTAGCATATTAACCCGGCTGTAAAGATAACCGTAGTCTCACCTAGGGTATCATAACCCCTGTAGTCCGCCAGCACGGCCGTAACCATATCCGGTGTATGCATATCTTCTATCGACCGCTCTATATATTCGGGAGAGACATGTTGGTTGGGCACGGCATTAACATCACCGTAAGCTCCCATGTCACTTTCGGCATAAAATAGGAAGCCGGCGAATAAGACTATGACCAGGATGCCGAACCACTTCAATCTTTGGACCTCCTGTTCAGGTAGAATAGAGCCGCTATCAGGAATACGCCGCTAACACCGGCTCCGACGACAGCTTCTGTGAGAGCGACATCAGGCGCTCCCATCTGGGCATAGGTTATAGCCGCGGCGAAGCTGAAAGCCGTTAATACAAATGCCGCCGCTGCTAAATCACGTATCTTTAGAGCAGCTATAGCCGCAATTATCAGAATTACAAAAAGGGCCAATGTTAACGGATGGCTCATAGTCTTTTACCTTCCGTGCTATTTTGTGGTGATTCCGGTTCCACCGGACAAGAAGTGTCTTTCGAGCGTCTTTTTGGTGTCACCCAGAGTTCCAGTCCGTTACGATAAGCCGCACGGGCGACAATATGGGTTGCCGTGGGATTAGCCAGAGCAATAAATAATAATATTCCCAGCAATTTCAGTGTATTTATATCCAAGCCGTTATAAATCGCCAGGCCGCATAAAACCAGCATTGCCCCAAGTGTTTCCGATTTGCCTACGGCATGATTACGGCTGTAGAAATCCGGCAAACGGATTAAGCCGGTGACACTGACGGTTAAGAAAAACAGCCCGCCCAGGATAAACATGCCTGCTATAACGGTCTGGACTATCATTCGGACTCCTTACGGCGTCGCTCCAGGTATTTCCCGATAGCTACCGTGCCGACGAAATTCAGCAGGGCATAAGCTATTGCGAGGTCGATAAACATATTTATCCGGTCATAAGTAAAACCCAATATCGCCAATATAATGACACCGTTAGTGCCCATCAAACCGGCTGAAATAATACGGTCGAAGAGGGTAGGCCCCTTGAGAACACGGTATAATGCGGGCAGCATCAGGATTATCAAAAATATAGCCACCCAGGGAAATACTGATGTCATAGCTTTGTTTCCTTAATCGAGTATTTCCAGGTACATTCCGGCGGTGTATCCGGTTTGGTCTCAAATACTTTACCGACTTTATTTTGCATTACGGCTGTCTCCAGGTCAGAGGCATAATCACTCCTGAGACAGTGAACCGTATAAGTATCCTTTTCCAGTAACACCGTAATCGTACCCGGAGTCAGGGTAATCGAGTTAGCCAGGGTTACTAAAGCCACTTTATTTTTTAAGCCGGTCTTAAACTGAAGATTCACCGGGTCTATCGGCATTTTTGGTTTGATAATTATTATTGCCACCTGAATGTTAGCTTTTATAATTGCCCGGACCAGCCAGGGAATATATAATAACAGGTGCCAGGCACTTCGCAGAACGAAACCGGCTCCCGGGACAGGGGTCTTTCTGCGGCTGGGTTTATATATCAGGTCGCCGGTCAAATAAGTCACTAAGGCAGCGGCCGCTATACCTATCAGAAGATATTTAAGTTCATATCGGCCTGTTAGCATAACCCAAAAAGCGAACAGAATAACAAATTGAATCGCCCGGGCCGTCCTCCCTGTCCTGCCCAGTGCTACTCTCTTTTTTTTACCTGCAGGCTTTTCCATATCAGGATTGTTTCTCCTTGTTTTACCTTAATGTATAATCATTTTTAAGTGAAATAAACTGTAATTCTCTAATTTAATAATGACTTGATAGTATGAGTTATATTTAACTCCCCCGGGAGTCATAGAATAACCCCCTCTAAGGCCTCCGTACTTAATCCTTTCAATGCCGGGTAACTCATCGTAAGAACGGGAATATCGGCCTTTTCAATCACTTTACTAGTTGTATTGCCGAAGAGTCGGTCTCCGACGCCGGCTGAATACTGAGTGCTCATAGCTATTAAATCAAATTTATTCTGTTTGGCGTATTTCAAAATTGTTTTGGCCGGGAGTCCGTCAATTACTTCCGAATTAGCTGCGATACCTTCGCTTTGGAGGTACCGGTTGATTTTTTGCAGGTATTCCTTGCCGACTGCCTGTGATATGCTGACCACCTCACTTTGAACTACGGGTACAGGTCGGGGAGGTGGACGACTTACATGCAGCAGAGTGACTGAACTATTCAGTCTACCGGCCATTGCTTTAATGTATGGGATAACTGCTTCACCGGCCTCCGGGCAATCCATCGGTACTAATATTTTTTTAATAGTAGGGCGGGTTAGTACATTGGACTCTTTAAAACTGCCGGGCGGTATTAATAATAAAGGAAAACTGGCGCGGATACCCATTTTTTGGGCAATATTGGTTAGAATGGTACAGGTTATTTCGTTATTTTTAAAGATAGATGTGGTAATAAGGTTAATACCCCATTTGTAAACGTATTTTACAGTTTCAACGGCAGGGTTACCGTGTATAAAATCTGTCTTAAATGGAATATTATTCTCTTTTAACTGCGCGGTCCAATTATTTATATAGCCTGTCAGCGAATTGTCCCAGACCTGCTGTGGCCTGGTAGAAATACCTAATAAATGCAATTCGGAACTAAAATATCTAGCCAGATACTGAACGTAAGGAAATATAGTCCAAACTGGTGTGGAAAGCCCTATGGTTATTAATATCTTCTCAAGCACAGACTACCTGCTACGCTAAAATCCAACGTTATCCGGAAAATTAATCCGTAACCGTAATATAACTCAGATAACCATATATTATTTATTTTTTGTATGGTATAAATATTATCAGATTAGTGTTAAAATATGGTTTAAATAAAGTTAAATAAAAGATAAAAATAGGTATAAAAAAGGTATATATTATTTGATTGTTATAAAGACACTATTTTACGACAGCTTTGCAGATAACGATTGAAAACAACAAGGAGGGTTATTTATGGAAGGCCAGGCTAAGATACTGGTTATCGAAGATGACGTAAACGACGCAGATTTTATTAAACGGGGGCTGTCTCAAAAAAAATACGATGTCAGGGTATCTTTTACTGGACTGCAGGGACTGGAGGCAGCAAAATCAGGTAAGCCGGATGTTGTTATTTTGGAAATGAAACTTCCGGATACGGACGGCATCGATGTTTGCCGGGAATTGAGTTCTTGGGGGGATATCGGAATTATTTTTCTTTCCGTCCGGCATACGGTAGGGGACCGCGTGCTGGGGTTAGAGGCAGGAGCAGATGATTATATATCAAAGCCTTTCGCGTTTGAAGAATTAGTAGCCAGAATCCGTTCGGTACTACGGCGGAAAAATGCTGCTGTCGGTGAAATTATTCAGGTCGGTGACCTGAAAGTAGATACAAAACGCCGCCAGGTATACCGGGGAAGTCGGCCGGTTGAATTGACCACGAGAGAGTTCGATATTCTAAAATTACTGTCAGAGAATTCCGGCAGGCCTATACGGCGGGAAGTGATATTGGCAAAGGTTTGGGGCGATGAATACGAAAGGGAGACTGACCCCGTTAAGGTTTACATAAACTTCTTGAGGAAAAAACTAAATACCCAGGGAGAAGATAATTTAATTCATGCTCTGCGGGGTTATGGTTATGTTCTCAAGGAAAAAGTATAAAGCTTAGCCAGTGCAACTGGATATCGCTGTGGGTTGGTTTAACTAAGTCAGAATTCGGCAACTTGGGACAAAGGACAGTAATGGTTTATCTTTATAAACGAATTAATAATCTGCGTTGAATTATTGACATACGTATAGTAATGTAGTAATATACTACTAAACTACAATATGAAGTGAATTTATGAAGCGTACAAATAAGTGGCAAAAGATTATTGATGCTGCAGTTTTACTCTTCCGGCGGACTCATAATATTAAAAGAGTCAGCCTGGAGAGTATTGCAGTTGAAGCAGGTGTATCGCCGACTACTATTTATAACTATTTTGGTACTCGGGAAGCATTATTATTTGAAGTTGTCAAAGTACTGATGAGAGAAGGTATAGAAAGAAGTAAGGAAATTGTTAATTCGGCAATACCTTTCCCACAAAAACTTTTAGGTATTATGAATGCAAAAATGGATATGGCTTCGGAGTTAAATAGTGAAATTCTGAAAAAGATTGTAACACAGGATAAAAATACGGCTCCTTACATCGATGAGATATATAATAACGAAATCAAGCCTTTATGGATGCGAATGCTGGCAGAAGGTAAAGAGAAAGGTTATGTTGATGCTTCGGTAGATATCGACGTATTAGCAATTTATGTCGATATTCTAAAGGCTGGTTTGAGCAGCCGGCAAGATATCGCGCAGAGTTTCACGGAAAAACCGATGCTTATTCAACAGCTAAGCAGGATAATGCTTCATGGTTTTGTTACGAAGGATATCGACATCTTCAACAATAAGGATGGGTAAATTATGTCTGAAAAATCAATTATTGTTCAGGACTTAACTTATAATTACGGGAACCTGACGGCGGTAGACCATGTTTCCTTTGAAGTTGGGGAAGGCGAAATATTAGGTTTTTTGGGTCCTAACGGTGCCGGAAAAACAACCACCGTAAAAATGCTTACCGGGCAATTAAAACCGCTGGAGGGAAAGGCTATCCTCTTGGGACACGATATTGTTAAAGAAACTCGCAGGGTACGAGAACAGATAGGCGTTTGTTTCGAGCAGACAAACCTTTACGAGCAAATGAGTGCCATAGATAACCTACAGCTTTTTAGCGAGCTTTTCGGCATTAAGAATTTTAATGGTTATGCTCTATTGGAACGTGTTGGATTGGCGGGACGCGAAAAGGACAAAGTCTCAGGGTATTCTAAAGGCATGAAGCAGCGGCTGATGGTAGCCCGTTCTCTGGTAAATAAACCCCAAATTATATTTTTGGACGAACCTACTGCCGGCCTGGACCCGGTATCATCGGAAGCCATTGGTAATATCATACTGGAAGAGCGGGACCGCGGAGCGACGGTTTTCCTGACGACCCATGATATGTGGGAAGCGGATAAGCTGTGCCACCGTGTGGCGTTTATGGAAAAAGGGAAAATAGTAGCTCTGGATACCCCTCACAATCTTAAACAACTCTATGGTAAGCGCTCGATTATTGCAGAAGTTGCCGTCGGAACAGGATTAGAAAAGCGTGAAATCGATATGGATACACCCGGTACTTCCGGCGCTGTTGCAGAACTTTTCCAGCGGGAAAAAGTGGTCACCCTCCATAGCGAAGAGGCTACCCTGGAAGATATTTTCATCAAGGTGACCGGCCGGAGGCTTACCGAATGAACCCTCAGGTTATTAAAGCCTTACTGAAAAAAGACACCGCCCTTTTTATGAGTAATCGCTTTTACATGCTTATAACAGTTGTTGGATTAGTATTTTATATCGGAATATATTTCATACTTCCGGCACAAACAGATGAGAAACTGAGCTTGGCGATATATGCTCCGGTTGTGCCTCCCTCCTTTACTCAACTCACGGAACACGAGGGCACCGATATCGAGCTATTTTCCAGCGAAGAAGCACTGAAGCAGGCCGTACTCGATGGTAACTACCAGGTAGCCATTGTTCTCCCAGCCGATATTATAGAAACGTGGTTGGCCGGTGATAAACCGGATATAACTGTCTATTACTCGTCCACGGCACCCTCAGAAATAAATGCGGCCGTTGTAGCACTGGTTAAAGAACTTTCGTACGCACAAACGGGGCAGGCTCTTAATTTTGAAACCACCGAGGAGATTCTTGGCCCCGATATGCTTGGCAATCAGATAGCCCTCCGGGACCGTATAAGGCCGCTCCTTGTTGTGTTTATCCTGCTGGTGGAAATATTGACGCTGGCAAGCCTCATTGCGGTGGAAATAGAGCAGGGTACCGCTCGGGCGCTGCTAGTAACGCCCCTGCGTATCTCCGAGCTTTTTCTGGCAAAGGGGTTGCTGGGTATTGTACTGGCCTTAGGACAGGCAGTACTGTTCATGGCACTGGTTGGCGGATTCAGCCACGAACCTTTCATAATCCTGGCGGCTCTTTTTGTCGGTAGTCTTATGGCTGTCGGCGTTGGCTTTTTACTGGCTGCGGCCACGCGTGATGTTACGGCCGTGACCGGTTGGGGTATGTTGATATTAATCCTCTTGGCTGTCCCGGGATTCGGGGTAGTAATACCGGGGCTGGTATCCGATTGGGCTAAGGTAATACCTTCTTTCTATCTGACTGATACGGTAAGCCGGGTGGCAAACTACGGTGCAGGATGGGGAGATATCGGACTGAACCTGGCGATTTTGGCAGGTTTTACCACCGTGGTTTTTATTGCGGGGATGATGACATTGAGGAGGCGCTACCGATGAGCTTGAAACGTATCTGGACGCTGGTGAAAAACGAGGTCTTTCACGGGCCTAAAGATATTGTCCTTGTCATGGCCGTAGTTCTTCCGATATTGCTCGCACTTTTCGTCAGCCTTGCTTTCGGTGATATTTTTACAGACCGCGCCAAGCTCGGGGTTTATGATGAAGGTAACTCATCGATTACTCCAATCCTGGAATCCTCGGACAGCATGAGTGTTAAGGCTTATCAGAATGAGGCCGATTTGAGGGCGGCTGCGGCTAATGGAGCCGTGGATATGGGCATCGTTTTACCGTCTGATTTCGATATTAAACTGGCGGCGAAAACGGTTAATCTTAAAGCCTATATCTGGGGCGAAAGTCTGGCTAAAAACCGTACGATTATCCCGCTGGCCTTAAGCGATGCCTTGCGGGAATTGACAGGCTCAGAACTGCCGGTGAATATTGAATCTGTACCGTTAGGTGATAAGTCCAGCCTTCCCTGGAGCGACCGTCTGCTACCGTTGACGATACTGTTAGCGGTCTTCTTCGGAGGGATGATGATACCAGCTTCATCGCTGATCCACGAAAAGCAACGCCAGACTCTTGAAGCCCTTAACGTCACCCCGGCAACCATCAGCGATATCTTTACGGCCAAAGGTGTCGTCGGGGCTGTCCTGGCAATAATTATGGGCGTCCTTACTCTAGCTATCAGTACCAGCTTCGGCGGTTCTCCCCTTGCCTTAGTAGGGGTACTCGCACTCGGGGCTATATTGGCCGCAGAGATCGGCTTATTAGTGGGCGCTTATGTAAAGGATATCAATACCCTCTTTGCTTTCTGGAAATTCGGGGGGCTTTTACTCTTTGGCCCAGCCTTTATTTTCATGTTTCCTCAGATACCTTCGTGGATAGGTTATATTTTCCCGACGTACTATATCATCAGGCCGGTTACTGATTTAACCGTTCTAGGAGCCGGTTTCGCGTCGGTGGCTCTCTACGTAGGAATACTAACCGCTATTGTTGTGGTTATGGGGATAGTCGTCATGAACATAGTAAAGCGCTTGAGTACACAAGCGTTGAGGTTAAATAAGTAAATAGCCAGGGTCATGTAGTATTAACAGCAAGATAATTTGAAAACCCCATTTCTTAGCCGCAGAAACCATATTTTGGGCGGGAGTTCCTTCGCTGCTGCATTTTTATAACTCTCGGATTTACTTATCATCGTGTGTATCTTTACCGTGATAAGATATCAAGAGGTATCAGGCATTGGCTCTACAACCAAACTCAGATATTTGTCTGCCGCCTGGTAAATCAGCCTTTGTTGTTACCCTCTTTGGCAGCTTGCTGCGATGATTTTTCCTCGGATTTTTCAGCTTTTTCCAGCAGCTTATCGATATCGATATTATTTCCTGCCATTATCAGGAAATCTAAGTGGCTGACGACTTCGGCGGCGCTTGGGTTAATAATTGCTTCTTTGCCGCGTTGTATCATGAGGACCACTATACCGCTTCTCTTACCGAAGCTAAACCCGATATCCTCGAGTGTTTTTCCGATAAAATAGGGCGTTGCTTTAGCTTTTACGATACCAGAACCGTCACCCAGAGAGATAAAATCATACACGCCTTTCATGGTTAAAATAGGTGCGGAACGCAAAGCGGTATCCTTTTCAGGGAAGATTACTTTGTCTGCCCCGATACTCGTCAGGATTTCGCCGTGTAACTCGTTATCCGCTCTGGCTACGATGTAACGGACCCCCATTTTTTTCAACAAAATGGTAATCATCACGCTTTCTTGAATCGCGTCTCCGATGGTAACGACAGCAACGTTAAAACCGCTAATGCCGAGTTTTTGCAGAGATGATTCGTTAGTTGCATCTGTCCGAACGGCGTGGGTAACGTGCGGTGCGACATTATCAACTAGGTTCGACACTCTGTCTATTGCCAGAACTTCATAACCCGCGTCATGCAACGCAAGTGCCAGACTTGTACCGAATCTTCCCAGTCCGATAACTGCGACTTGTTTACTCATTTTATTCTCCTAGCCGATTCTTATGTTCTCATGCGGATATTCAATACCAATCGGTTGTTGATGCCGGGCCAGTGTTGTCATCAAGGCCAGAGGACCTAAACGGCCGACCAGCATTGCTATTATTATTATAACCCTTCCGGCAATGGATAAATCGGGAGTGATACCGGTTGATAAGCCGACGGTACTCATGGCTGAGAAAGTCTCAAAAATAATTTGCTCGATAGGGAACCTCTCTGTTATGGATAATATAATTACAATAAGACTCACCATCAGTAAATAGCAAACTACCAGGGTTATGGCTCTATATATTGTCTGCCGGGTTACCTGTCTGCCGAACGCTTCGATATTTGCCTTGCCCCGCAGTGTATTTACTACAGAGAGTATGAGTATACCGAAGGTGTTAACCTTCACTCCGCCTGCAGCGGAGCCGGCCGCACCGCCGATAAACATTAAGAACATCGTGAAAAATAGGGTAATCTGTTTCAAGCTGTCGATGTTAATTGTCGTAAATCCGGCAGTCCTCGGGGTAGTTGATTGGAAGAACGCTACCATCAGTTTTTGGGGGAATGATAAGGGGCCGAGAGTTGCGGGATTTCCGTATTCCGCAATAAAATAAAACAGAGTCCCCAGAACTAGAAGTGAAAATGCGGTAATCAGTATCATTTTACTATCGAGAGACAGCCTAAAAAAGTTTCTCTTCCGCGTATATTCCATTACGACTATATAACCAATGCTACCTAATATGACTAGAGCTGCCGTAGTGATTAAAACTATCGCGTCGTTCCTGTAAGCCGACATGCTGTTAAAACCACCGAACAGGTCCATCCCACAGTTATTGAAAGACGAAACCGCGTGAAAAACGGCAGTCCATAAAGAAACACCCGGTTCACCGATCGTTAGCCAGCGAATGTAGAATATAGCGGCACCTATTCCCTCTATCACCAGCGAAAAAATAGCAATCTTTATGACGATGCCAAGTATACCGCTCAGCCGGCCCAACCCTAGTGATTCGGATACGGCCAGTCTTTCTTTCAGACCGAATCCGCCTCCGATAGTTATCAATATAAGAGTAGCTAAAGTTATGAAGCCAAAACCACCGATTTGGAACAGAGCAAGAAGCACTGCCTGTCCGAAAGTACTCCAATATGTACCGGTATCGACGACGACAAGCCCGGTAACGCACACTGCAGAAGTCGCGGTGAATAGAGCATTAACCGGAGACGTAAAATTTCCCGATTGGCTGGATATGGGGAGCATAAGCAGAATGGTACCGACCAGTATTGCGCCACCGAAGCCGTAAGCCAGGAGAATTATCGAGGAAAGCGGATTTACGGGCTTCGGTAATTGGAAAAGTAGTCTCAAAGATTGAGTACTGGGGATTCGGAATACTAACCGTTCCGATTTTGAGTAGCTGTTTTGTTTTATGGATTTCTCCTTGATACTATTTGTACCGACTCAAGCCTAATAATTTATGGTACTGTTGCTATATTAACTTAGATTCAAACCTGATAAATTATAGTATTATATAATAGCCCGTGCAACATCATACACTTTTTATGAAACGAATTGAACGTGATTAAGAATAACAAATGCTCTTTACATAAGATAATTCCATTTGGATATTTCAGGCCTCTATTTTAAATTTAATCCATGTTGTTGTACGAAAAGACGGGTTGTGACCGGAACAGCGAAATGTAAAGTAAGAAGGGTTGACGCCTCTCTCCGTTTCCAAGTAAGATAAGGCCGATACGAAGTGTCAGCTCAGAGGACTCTCGGAAAATAAGGAGGGTAATTGAAGCATGAAAGACCCGTTGCGTAATACTACCCCCTTACCGGACGGTACCGTTTACAGTAAAAAGAGGAATGCGGATTCTATTTCAGTGACTTCTTTGAAAGAGTACAGTCATATCCTTAATCCTCGGAAGATAGAAAGATTATTAGAAGTTAGCGGCCGTTTAAAAGACGTTAAAATAGTAGATATTAATGCCACGGCAACGGGCGGCGGGGTTGCCGAGATGCTGTACAGTGCGGTTCCCTTTATAAACGAGTTGGGTATTGAGAACGATTGGAAAATTATTAGTGGTTCCCAAGAATATTTCGAATGTACCAAGAGTATTCACAACATGTTACAGGGCATGGAAATGGCCTTCCAACCAGATATGGTAAAGACATATTGTAGTGCAATGGATACTTATAGCGGTAGTGCTTTAATTGATAGTGATACGGATTTGGTTATTGTCCATGACCCACAACCGGCGGCACTCGGTTATCATCTAAAGAAACCCGGGCAGACGTGGGTTTGGCGATGCCACATCGATATAGAGGAAGAGGTACTCGATGGCAATCCAAGCCTGCGAGACTTCATGAAAAATTGGCTCGAACACTACGATGCTGCAATCTTCACCGCAGCACATTATGTTATTACCCAGTGGTCTTTACCGAAGTTTATCATTCCACCTTTTATCGATCCTCTATCCGAAAAGAACCGTGAGTTGAGTCAGGAAGAAATAAATAAGGTATTGGAGAGATACGGGATTGACCGCCGGATACCGATTATCGCACAGATCGGGCGTTTTGACCCGTGGAAAGGGTTGGACAGGACAATAGCTGCTTACCGGCTCGTAAGAAAAGAGAAAAAATGCCAGCTAATCTTAGCCGGTGGCTTTGCCAGCGATGACCCTGAGGGAGAGAGGATTTTTACGCGTATTTGTGAGGAAACGAAGGATGATAGTGATATCCACGTTCTTAACCTCTCGTTAGTTGACCGTCTCGCAAATTGGAAAGAGGTAAATGCACTACAGCGAGCGGCGGACGTTATTATACAGCCTTCCACTAGAGAAGGTTTCGGATTGGTTATTACCGAAGCTTTATGGAAGGGTAAACCGGTAATCGCGGACGAGGTCGGCGCTATCCCCCTTCAAATAAGAGAGGGAGATACGGGCTTCTTTTATCGGTCTCCCCGGGAGGCTGCCCAAACATTAAGCTACCTTCTGGATAAACCGGATGCTGCAAAGGTAATTGGAGAGAGTGGCAAACAATATGTGGCTGAGCATTTTCTTATGCCCGACCGTATTGCAGATTGGCTTATGGCGATAGATATGCTTATTAACGCTAAACTGGATAATCAGAGTTGTGCAAACTGCATAATAAGCTTTCACCCGTGGTATAAACTTAGCAAGCGACGGTCCGCTTCCATATTTCCCGGATGTACTGCCAATCAATAATCCCGTAATTCAGGAATATATGATTACCCAATCTGACGGAAATGTGAAGTATTGTACTTTCAGATGAATGGCATGATTTTGAGGATTGTCTCAGAACAGGTTTCTGATAATATTCGTCCCGGCAACAAATGTCCCGATTGTGCTTCCGATATT
>JAFGLR010000024.1 GCA_016927955.1 Dehalococcoidales bacterium | reverse complement strand
ATTATCGCTAACGTTAATTGCCCGGGGCAATATGTCATTAGCGGAACCGAGAGCGATATCACAAAAGCCTCGGACATGGCTAAGACCAGAGGGGCACGTGTCCGGTTACTACAGGTCAGCGGCGCATTTCATTCTCCTTTGATGAAACCGGCGGCCGACGGTCTTAGCGAAATTATCAAGCATACCGGATTTATATCTCCAACCATACCAATAGTAGCTAATGTTACGGCACAGCCAATCACGACTGTGGAACAAATTAAAAGTGAACTCGTAGACCAATTATGCACCGGCGTACAATGGCAACACTCGATAGAATATATGGTTAATCACGGCGTGAAAATGTTTATCGAAATCGGGCCGGGAAAAGTACTTTCCGGTCTTAACAAGAGGATTAATGCCGATATCATAAATATCAATATCAACGACGTCGCCAGTATTAAGGAATATTTAAAGATATAAGATGGACTTAACGAATAAAGTTGCACTGGTAACAGGTAGCGGCCGCGGCATCGGACAGGCAATTGGGATGAAGCTATCCGAAGTTGGTGCTACCGTCGTTATTAATGATGTCGATGAAGCCGCCGCAAATCAAGCTGCCGAATTAATAAAGTCCCAGCAACACCAGAGCCTGGCGATAGCAGCAGACGTTAGTTCTGCCGACGATATTAACCGGATGGTTGAAACAATTAAAAGAACTTATGGGAAAATCGATATTCTGGTAAATAATGCAGGAATTTCGCGGGATAAATTGGTTATGGTAATGTCTGATGAAGATTGGGATAAGGTTTTAAATATCAGCTTAAAGAGTGCCTTTTTATGCTCCCGGGCAGTTTTACGATATATGGTAAAACAACGCTGGGGCCGCATTATTAATATTTCCAGTCTGGCCGGAGTGGTCGGAAATGCTGGGCAGGCGAATTACGCCTCGGCAAAAGCCGGGCTTATCGGTTTCACCAAATCGCTGGCTAAAGAAATTGCCTCACGGAATATTACCGTGAATGCCGTAGCCCCCGGCTTTATCGATACCGACATGACACAGAAGCTGGATGACAAATATAAAGATGAATTAAAAAAACGTATTCCCAGCGGGACATTCGGTTCACCACGTGATGTTGCGGAAGCAGTGGCTTTCTTCGCTTCAGATGAAGCCGGATATATTACTGGCCAGGTACTAAATATAGACGGTGGTATCGGCGGGCTTTAGATGGAATAACCCGGACATTTTATTCTCAAGCAAGCCGTATATATGATGGAGTACTATATAATTATGGTAAAAAGTTCACGCCGTAAAGCCAGGATAGCAGCTTTGCAGGCGTTATATGAAATAGATGCTTCAAAGCATATACCGGAATCGGTAACTAACCGTATGGTTAAAGAGACTAAACTCCAGGAGGAGAATGCTCAATTTGCCCGGATGCTAGTCGCTGAGGTATTAAATAACCGGAATATAATCGATGAAAAGATAAAAATATACGCACCGGCATGGCCTCTCGACCAGATTTCGCTAGTTGACCGAAATATACTCAGACTTGCAATATTTGAAGTTTTACTTGATAATAAGACACCAGTAAAAGTCGCCATCGATGAGGCAGTGGAACTGGCTAAAGAATTTGGTAGTGACCATTCATCCAAGTTTATTAATGGCGTGCTTGGGTCAATTAGTAACTTAGCTCGCGAAAAATAGTAAATAATTAGGAGGTAATTGTGGCTTCAATTTTAGAAAGAGTAAAAAATATAACCGCTGAGCAATTAGGGGTTAATGAAAATGAAGTAGTTCCCACCGCCAGTTTCGTTGAGGATCTGGGAGCGGACTCTCTCGACCTTGTAGAACTGGTAATGTCACTTGAAGAAGAATTCAGCAAGGATGGGAAAAAACTGGAAATTCCTGATGAGGATACTGAAAAACTGGTAACCGTTCAGGATGCCATAAACTATCTTAAAGAACATGGCATCAAAGACTCGTAGGTGATATCTTGATTAAATCGGTTATTTTCGATTGGTTCAATACGCTTGCCCGGTATGAACCGCCTCGCGAACTGGTGCACAGCAGGGCTCTTCGGGAATTCGGAATCAATATGGATCCGGTCAAACTGATTAAACCTTTGCTTGTCGCCGACAAATATTATTTTGAGGAAAATATAAAAGAACCCATTAGAAATAGGAGTGCAGCAGAACAGGAAAAGATACTTTTTCTTTATGAACAAGTATTAATGACCGAGGCCGGTTTAAAATTCGAAGTGGACTTACCTCCGAAAGTATACCTCCGTGGCAAAGAATTGTTCGGGGACACACTGGATTTTGTCCTGTTTGACGAAGTCCTGCCTGTAATGAAGAATTTGAGAGAGAAAAAACTGACTATCGGCTTACTTACCAACTACGCTAAAGATATGAATCCTCTTATTAATAGATTGGGACTCGAAAAATATATTGATTTCGTAGTTACGCCGTATGATGCAGGTTCGGATAAACCGGACCCGGGTATTTTTCGGTTCGCTCTGAAACAAGCCGGCGTTACCGCTGACGAAGCTATATACGTAGGTGACCAATATAAAGTGGATATTGTCGGCGCACGTAATGCAGGAATTAAAATAGCTTTAATGATCGACCGTTACAGCCTGTCTCCGGAAATTACGGATTGCCCGCGCATGATGAGCCTATTGGAGTTAGACACATATTTGTAATAATAATTATAATTATCAAAGGGCAAGAGTACCCCAGCGTAGTATAGGCAGAGAGATTAATTAAATGACGATTAAGATAGTCACTGATAGTACTGCCGACCTACCACCTGAAACAATTAAAGAACTGGGAATTACCGTCCTTCCGCTATACCTTCGTTTCGGGAACCAAGTGTATCGTGATCATATTGATATCACCGGAGATGAGTTTTACGATAGATTAATACACGATCCGATTCATCCAAGTACTACCCAGATTCCCCCGCAGGATTTTATAGAAGTATATCATAATCTTTCCCAAGAAGCTGACGGAATTATTTCTATTCATCTCACCAGTAGATTAAGCGGTACCTATGACTCAGCTTTACAAGCAAAAGAATCTGTAGGGGGAAAATGCCAGATTGAGGTAGTTGACTCCCAACTGGTTACAATGGGATTGGGTCTATTGGTTATCGCTGCTGCTAACTTAGCTAAATCAGTTGATGATATCCGGCAAATAGTAGAAGAAATAAAACACTATATTCCAAAGATTCACTTACTTGGTCTCCTTGATACTCTGAAATATTTAGCTTTAGGCGGACGCATCGGTAAAGTCCAGGCACTACTAGGCTCGATATTAAGTGTAAAACCAATGTTATCTATTAAAGATGGCGTATTAGTACCCAGTGGCCGGGTTCGCAACCGAGTCCAGGGTATCGATAAATTATTCGAATTTGTTAAGAACACAACCAATATTCAAGAATTGTCTGTAATTTATAATACAACCTTAGACGATGCAACCGCTTTAGCCGCCCGATTGGGTAATCTATTCCCAAGAGAACGTATTAGGATTGCCAGACTTGGACCGGCACTAGGCGTACACGGTGGACCGAATATTTTATTCGTTGCACTGAGAAGTGAAGCATAAAGTTAACCATCGTTTTTTTGGTCTGGTTAGAAATATAATCAAGGCCGCCTTTAGTTATCCTAAAGGCGGCCTTGATTATTGTTTTTACTTTTATCTAGATTTCGGTTTCGGAAACCGGAATTTTTACCGGAGCGTTTTCGATATATTTCTGGAATACTTTACGGAAGTGTAACCCGTAAAGGGCATAACCAAAAGCGAGCGCGATTGATTTCGGTTTTTTAATCAGTGTAGAACCAATCAGTTTCCAGAAATGATTACGGCCTTTATCGACAATACCCAGTAGCCAGACAATACTAAAAAATGCGCGTACTTGATACCAGTGCACCATCGGCACTTTCCTCTTATTAATCGGTTTATATTCCTTGATAAAAGTCATTATTCTTTCATAATAGTACTTCTGGTTATAAATAGTATGTAAAATATTTTTATATCCGTTTATCAGTTTAGTCGGATCCATTTTCGGTGTAAAATTCAGGGACAAATCGGTATTATCACCGGAAAAGTTCTTAATCAGCCGGTTTTCTTTACCCAAACGCTGGTAGAGACGGGTGCCGCGGGGAGCATTTAATAAACCGACCATTGCCGTTACTACACCGCTTTTTTGAATGAAGTTAATCTGGTTCTTGAAGATGCTAACCGGGTCATTATCGAACCCAACAATAAATCCGCCCATTACCTCGAGGCCGTGGCGGTGTAATGTCTGGACTGCCGCTACTAGGTCGCGTTTGGTGTTCTGTGCCTTACTGCATTCTACGAGACTATCTTCATTCGGTGACTCGATGCCGACGAATACTTTATTGAAACCGGCTTCTACCATCAGATTCATCAGCTCTTCGTCATCCGAAAGGTTAACGGAGGCCTCGGTCTGGAAAGTAAACGGGTAACCGTGCTGTTTCATCCAAACAGTAATTGCCGGTAAAATCTCTTCCTTTAGCTTCTTTTTATTGCCAATAAAGTTGTCATCAACAATGAGTATACTTTCCCGCCAACCGCTGTGATAAAGAGCTTCGAGTTCGGCAATAACTTGTTGGGGAGTCTTGGTACGCGGGGTATGTCCGTTCAGAATGACAATATCACAAAATTCACAATTGAAAGGACATCCACGGGAATATTGGATATTCATCGCAGAATATTTACTTCTATTTATTAGCGACCACATCGGCACAGGGGTTTGGGTAATATCGGGACGTTCATCAGAAGTATAAATGGGTTTGGGTGTGCCTTGTGCTAAATCAGACAAAAAGGCTTTAAGCGTTACTTCAGCCTCATTCAACACAAAATGGTCAACACCGGTAAATTCATCGAACTCTGTTGTAAATAGAGGGCCGCCGGCGATTACCTTAGCTTGCAGTTTATTGCATCGGGCAATAACTTCTCTGGCGGAATCACGCTGTACTACCATACCGCTAATAAATACGTAGTCAGCCCATTTAATTTGGGTATCGGTCAAAGGCGATACATTCAAATCTACCAGTTTCTTTTCCCATTGATAGGGCATCATCGAAGCCACAGTAAGTAGACCTAGCGGCGGATAGGCGGCCTTTTTACGGATGACTTTCAGGGCATATTTAAAGCTCCAGAATGTATCAGGATATGCTGGATATACTAAAAGTATTTTCAAAATTTCTCCTTAATAAAATCGGACTATATTTATATAATTATACTCCATTATTAATATACTTCACAAAGTTTAAAAGAATATGAAGAATATTATAATAGTCCACTTATTTCTTTTATCCGGGTATTTTTCATAGCCTTAAAACTAAAAGGCTATTGCATATTTATATTATCGTGCTATAATATTTAACCTAGCGATGTTTAGCTTCTTATATAGGATAGAATAGTTTAGGAGTGACTTCTATGAATAGAAAAGTTCTCGCCATCTTCCTTATTTTAATATTATTGCCGCTCATCAGTATCATCGCAGCAGTACCGGTATCTGCTGATACACCGATAACTGTTACGGTAACCGGATCGCCGACAACAACTGTCACTGTTACCTCTACTACCCCGACGACTTACACAGTGACTGCTCCACCTCTGCCACAGCCTACGTTTAATATTGCGCTTATCGCCGGTATTATCGTTGGTGTCCTATTAGTAATTGCCGTCGTTATTCTCATTATAATCAGAACCAGACGTACTTAATTCAAGACAGGCATACTGGAGTTACCCTGTTTTATTATAATGGGAGATTAATTTTCTTTATGAAATTACTCTCCTTACTACCTCTTCCAGTACTACCGGCCAGTCTCCAACCAGTTTTGGATCGATATACAGATGTGTGATACCGATATCTATACCTTCTCTCATGAAATCACGTAGTTTATACCGGTTAAAGGGCATTCCTCTAAAACGTCTGATGACTATCCGTCCGTCTTCCGTAGAAATAGATTCGATGACGGCATTTGCAGCTAAGGCTTTCAACCTGACGGCATACAACAGATTATTCACTTCTGCCGGAGGTGCCCCGAACCGGTCTTTGAAATCACCGGCCAGCCGTTCGATTTGCCGTGCGTCGGCCTTGGACAGGCTTTGGTAAAGAGCAATACGGGTATCCACGTCCGCGATATAATCACCGGGTATATAGGCGGGTAACGGTAAATCTATAGTTGTTTCCGGTAATTCGAGCTGCTTTACTTTTTCTCCATCCGTACCGGCCCGTTTGCTTTTTAACTCTTCGACTGCCTGTCCTAACAACCGTAAATAAAGTTCAAAACCGACCGAGCTGATATAACCGCTCTGCCGAATACCCAGTAAAGTACCGGCACCCCGTATCTCCAGGTCTTTCAATGCAATACCGAAACCGGCCCCCAACTCTGTAGCCTCGTAAATAGTTTTAAGACGTTTTTCGGCAGTCGGTGATATATTTTTACCTTTATCATAAAGAAAATAGGCGTAAGCCAGATTGGTGCCGCGGCCAATCCTGCCTCTTAGCTGGTATAATTGCGTCAGCCCGAATTTGTCAGCCCGGTTCACAATCATCGTATTCACATTCGGCATGTCCAAACCCGATTCGATAATAGTGCTGCAAACTAATACATCGGTCTTACCTGCGATAAATTCCGTCATTACTTTTTCCAGTTCGCCCTCCCGCATCCGACCGTGAGCGACGGAGACACGGGCTTCCGGTACGAGTATCTGAAGCTTAGCTGCCATTTGATAAATGGACTGGACGCGGTTATGGACGAAAAAGACCTGTCCGTTACGCTCCATTTCTTTTAGAATAGCCTCACGTACCAGTCGGTCATCATATTCGGCAATGTAGGTTTTAATGGGCAAACGGGCTTCCGGAGGTGTCTCTATCGTGCTCATATCACGGACGCCGACCAGTGCCATATGCAGGGTGCGCGGAATTGGTGTCGCACTGAGTGTCAGAACATGAACGTCCCTGCGTAGTTTTTTAAGGTATTCCTTGTGAGCAACGCCAAAACGCTGCTCTTCATCGATAATCAATAACCCCAGGTTCTTAAACTCGACATCCTTTTGAATAAGACGGTGAGTACCGATACAGATATCGACGTTGCCGTCAGCCAGACCCGCTAAAGCTGCTTTCTGTTCTTTATTCGTCCGGAAACGGCTTAACATATCGATTTGCACCGGAAAGGCTTCCATACGCTCGCGGAAAGTGTTGTAATGCTGTTGGGCCAGAATGGTTGTCGGGACTAACACCGCAACCTGTTTACCGTCCATAACAGCCTTAAAGGCTGCTCTGACCGCAATTTCCGTCTTGCCGTAACCTACGTCACCGCACACCAGACGGTCCATCGGTTTCGGTTTTTCCATATCCTCTTTTACCCGGTTCACGGCGTCAATCTGATCCGGCGTTTCGATGTAAGGGAATGAAGCCTCGAATTCCTGCTGCCAGAGATTATCCGGAGTAAAAGCAAAGCCAGGCAGGGCTTCACGGGCTGCATACAGAGCCAACAAATCTTTAGCCACATTCTCAACCGATTCCTTGACCCGTTTTTTAGTCTGCGACCACTCCTGCGTCCCCAAACGCGTCAAAACCGGCGGCTTTTCTCCGGCCCCGATGTATCTAGTAACGCGGTCAATCTGATCGGTCGGGACATAAAGCTTGTCACCGGCAGCATATTTTAAAACGAGATACTCCCGCTGTTTGCCGTTATTGCCCATATTGATGACACCGGCAAATTTCCCGATACCATGCTCAATATGAACGACGAAGTCACCGGGAACGAAATCGGTATACATTTTATGCCGGGCAACCGGATGTTTATGCACCAGGCGGTTTCGCTTAACAAAGCCAAATATTTCCGCATCGGTGAAAACATATGTCTCATTGTTTAGCGACCAACCGGCAGACAGAGAACCCTGTACAAGGGTTATCGAACCCGGTAAAGGAAGCTGCTTTATTTCAGTAGTCGGTGTAACCGTAAGACCGGCTTCATCGAATAATTCTTCTAAACGGCCGGCCTGATAGCTGGTAATAACAAGACGCCGTTTCTGCTTCAGTAGCTGTTTAACTTTTTCAATAAATTGAGGCAACTGACCGCCGAAACCGGGGAAAACAGAAAAGCCTGACGGTACCGTTTCAGTTTCACTAATCCCGAAGGCAGCAAGAATTAAACGTGATTTACCATCAATTACCGGGCTGATTTCTCCCCAGCCGAAATACGGCCTGGGGTAACTTTCCGGTAACTCACCGGATTGTATTCTCTGGGCCCGCAAATCGCTCATTTCCCGGTCGAATATTTCTGCGGTCTGCTTCTGCAAATCCGGTTCATCCAGTATAAGCAGTCCATTCGGTGGTAAATATTGCAGTATCGTATCGTTATTAAACAAGGGAGCATAAAAGGGTAAGTTACGCGGTCGCTGCCGGTCCGACAGCATTTCCAATTCTTGCTCAAACTGCCGGCATATCTCAGCCGAACAGCCTTTGTAATCTAACTTCTCAATTACCCGGTTAAGCTGTAATGGATCCATTTTCAAAGGTAAAAACACCTCGGTGGCAGGACAAATGGAAATTGAGTTTACTTTACTTAAAGAACGCTGGCTGACAGGGTCAAAAGTGCGGATACTTTCGATAGTATTGCCGAGGAATTCAAGACGGAACGGCATATCGCTCGCAGGTGGAAAGATGTCCAGGATACCGCCGCGGCGGCTCATAGTGCCCGGGATTTCCACCAGCGTATCGCTGCGGTAACCAATCTGTTCCCAGCGGCGTAACAAATACAAAAGGTCGGTTTTTTCCCCGGATTTGATATGGTGACAGGCGTTAATAAATTCGCCGGCAGACGGAGTCTTGTGTAATACGGCCGGAATAGAAGTAACCACTAACGGGATATTACCATACGGTTTCGCCAGCAATGCCAGGGCTTCAAGCCGCTCTGCTTCAGTAGTCGAGTTAGTGACTACCCTCTGGTAAGGCAAGGCATCAGGTTCGGGAAATAACCGGACAGCGTCTGTCCCGGTCCAGCAGGTTATCTGTTCGAACAGGTTTTTGGCTTCTTCCGGTTGTGAAGTAACCACCAGTACCGGACGCTTTATATGATGATGCACCGCCGCAATAAGGTACGGCTTTACCGCATCCGGTACCTCTATCCGTGAGGTCGTACCAACGTGTTTCAGTGTATCGACTAAATTAGCAATAGCCGGGTTTCTATCGATTAACTTTAATAGTGCTGTCAGTATGAAACTCATTTTCCCCAAATACCATCGGGGCTAGCCGTAAACGGACTAGCCCTCCACAATGATTTTAACATGCCTGCCTTAATTATTGCGAGGTTTACAGGCATACCCTGTTTATGTTTTTATTTCTGCTTGCTATAATATCGTTATGGTTAAAGATAAGAAAAAGACGAAAACGGTTTACAACCGCATTGTAATAAAACTGGGCACCAGTCTCCTGACCAACGATACCAGTCATCTGAACCATGATATGATGGCAAAGCTGGTGGCACAAATAGCCCGGCTGCACCGGCAGGGTTGTGAAATAATTATAGTCAGTTCGGGAGCAATTGCGTCCGGGAAAGATAAACTAGGCCTGCCGAAAAAAGTAAACGGCATTCCTTACAAACAGGTATGTTCTAGTGTGGGACAGAGCCGCTTGATGAACACGTACGAGCAGCTTTTCGATCCTTACAATATTACAATTGCCCAGGGGCTTCTCACCAAAACCAATCTAAAGGACCGTTCGGGCTACTTGAACACCCGCAATACCCTGTTGGCATTGATGGAATTGGGTGTAATCAGCATCATTAATGAAAACGATATGGTGGCGGTAGATGAAATTAAAGAGGCGAAATTCGGGGATAACGACAACCTTTCGGCTATGGTTGCCAATATGGTTGATGCCGATCTCCTTTTGATACTGACCGAAGTGGACGGTCTGTTTACCGCCGACCCGCACACGAATGCCGATGCCAAACTGATTCCGGAAGTCGAACATATAGATTCCGGCATAGAACGGCTGGCAAAAGGTACGACCAGCAAATTGGGTATGGGCGGCATGATTACCAAAATCGAAGCAGCACGGTTAGCTACCGATTCGGGAGTGGCCGTAATCATAGCTAACGGCAGAATCCCCGATATATTACCCGAAGTAATCTCCGGCGAAAAACTCGGCACGCTTTTTAAACCGGTTACCAGCAAGCTGGACAGCCGTGACCGCTGGATGTTAAGCGGCTTAAGCACCAAAGGTAAGATTATCATCGATGATGGTGCCGCAGAGGCACTAAAAAAACAAAAAAGAAGTTTACTGGCCGCCGGTATTAAAAAGGTTGACGGTAAATTCCAGCGCGGCGATATCATTAATATACAAAACGAGACCGGAGCTACCCTCGGTGCAGGCATTACGAATTACAGTGCCCAGGATATTAATATCATCAAGGGAATGCAGTCTCAAAAAATCGCCACGATGCTGGGATGCGACTACGGAGCAGAGGTAATCCACCGTAACAATCTCGTTATCCTCTAAGCAACTGTTCCACGGAGAGACCGTTAACCGGAGTGAGAAAAACGAATGACACACTATCATCACGGTTGCCGCTATATGCCGGATGATTTCAGACGGCAGTGGCAAAACCCGGAAATTATACTGAATAAAATCGGACTGAAACAAGGTGATATATTTGTTGATATCGGCTGCGGAAACGGATATTTCGCCATCCCGGCCGCTAAAATTGTCGGCGAAAAAGGAACTATTTACGGCCTTGATGTCAACGAGGAAGCTATCGCAGAGCTTAATGAAAGAGCCAAATCGGCTGACCTGAAGAATTTAATAATTACGGCCAGCGATGCCGCTACGACTTGCTTCGGGGAAGCTTTTGCCGATATTGTGTTCTTCGGTATCGATTTACATGATTTTGTTGAACCCTCTATTGTGTTACAGAATGCACACCGGATGCTCAAAGCAAACGGGAAACTGGGCGACCTAGATTTCAAGAAAATTCACATGGAGTTCGGTCCGCCTTACGAAATCAGATTCAGTGAAGCCAAAGCAAAAGAACTCATCGAAAGGGCAGGGTTTATCACCGAGAGTATAGAGGACATTCCGCCTTATAACTACCTGATTATTGCCAGACCGGTTCAATTGAAGTAAGATGTTATTACTAATGTAACGGAGACTAAAAATGAAGACTAAGAAAATATCCGCCGAACAGGAACTGGAAGCCAAAGGCCGGGCAGCTAAAGAAGCCTCCCGGAAAATGGCCTATATTTCTACGGAAATCAAGAACAAAGCTTTACATAATATTGCCGATGATTTGATTAGCAAACAGGATGAAATACTTAAAGCAAACAAAAAGGACTATGATGCAGCCAGAAAATCCGGTATGAATTCGGCAATGCTCGACCGACTGATGTTGAACGTTGCCAGACTTGAAGGTATGTCTAAAGATGTTTTAGCGGTAGCGGCGTTAGCCGACCCGGTAGGGGAAGTCTTCGAAATGCGAACAATGCCTAACGGACTGCAAATCGGGAAGAAGCGAGTGCCCATTGGGGTTATCGGAGCGATTTACGAAAGCCGCCCGAACGTTACTATCGATATCTCCGTGCTTTGCTTAAAATCCGGTAATGCTGTATTTTTACGCGGCGGCAGTGAAACGATTCATTCAAATACCGCTCTGGTTAAGCTGATACGCAATGCCGTAAAACGTGCCGGTTTACCGGAAGATGCCGTACAATTTGTCGATAATACCGACCGGTCACTGGTCGGCCATATTCTGAAAATGAAAACCATCGATATGATAGTACCCCGCGGCGGAGCTCAATTAATCAGCTTCGTAGCGGAAAATGCCTCGATGCCAGTGCTTACCGGTGGTATCGGGGTCTGCCATACCTATGTAGATAAGACCGCCGATATTAATAAGGCGGTGGCTATTGTCTTTAATGCCAAAGTGCAACGGCCAACCGTATGCAATGCGCTGGATACTATCATCTTGCATAAAGACATAGCTAAGGAATTCCTGCCTCTTATGGCGGCGGAACTAGCTAAGGCTAAGGTCGAACTGCACTGCGACCAAAAATCGCTGAAACTCGTCAAGGAGAGCGGTATCAAAGCTATTCCCGCAGTCGCATCCGATTGGGGCAAGGAATATTTATCTCTAGTGGCAGCAGTAAAAACCGTTGATTCTCTGGACGAGGCCCTGGCTCATATCGAGCGTTACGGCTCCGGTCATTCTGAAGCTATTGTCACCGAAGATTACACTTCGGGACAGCGATTCCTGAATGAGGTGGACGCAGCGGCGGTTTACGTAAACGCCAGCACCCGTTACACCGACGGCGGTCAGTTCGGACTGGGTGCGGAAGTGGGTATCAGCACTCAGAAGATGCACGCCCGCGGCCCGATGGGACTGAAAGAGTTGACCAGCTATAAATGGATTATCTACGGCAACGGACAGGTAAGGCCGTAATAAACAAACTAAAAGAACGAATAACGAAATCGGAACATTTATAACCCGTCATTCTGTCTAACACAGAATGACGGGTTATGTTAATTTGTAGTAGATACATTACTTTCTCAGCGTATTCAGCACGGCGTTTTGAGCCTCGAAAAGCTGCTTGATACCTTTTTCTGCTAATGCCAGCAGTTCGTCGGAATTCTGTTTCGTAAACGGTTTACCTTCCGCCGTGCCCTGGATTTCAACGTACTCGTTGCGGTCGGTCATGATGACATTGAAGTCCACCGCGGCACTGCTGTCTTCGTCGTAGCACAGGTCTAATAGCATATTGTTATGAACGATGCCGACACTGGTGGCAGCTACCGCAGATTTCAAAGGAACGGTAGAGATAATACCCATATTAGCCAGATTATTCAGGGCATGATACAGGGCTACGTAAGCTCCGGTGATAGAGGCCGTTCTTGTGCCGCCGTCCGCCTGAATTACGTCACAATCGACGGTGAGCGTGCGCTCGCCGAGCGATTTCATATCCACCACCGCCCGTAATGAGCGTCCGATAAGGCGTTGAATTTCCTGGCTTCTGCCGGCCACGCGTCCTTTTTCCGAATCACGCTGCGTACGCGTTACGGTAGAACGGGGTAACATCGAGTATTCGGCGGTTACCCAACCGGTACCGCTGCCTTTCAAGAATGAGGGCACTCTGTCTTCGACACTGACCGCACAAATCACGCGGGTCTTACCAAGCTCAATCAGAACCGAACCTTCCGCAAAACTCTGGTAGTTTAAAGTGAAATTGACCGGTCTTAGTCCGTCCCAGGCACGACCGTCTGCTCTTTTCATAAATTATATATCCCTTCTAGAAAGTAATGACAAAGTATATCATTGAAAACCGTTATCGGGCAATATTTTTACACTATCGGATTATTTTTCCGGGTGCCATCCAGGACTTATGACGGCACCGCGGACATACAAGCAGTTTTTGACTACCCGCATGTATACTTATGAAATCACGGAAAGGCGATAATTCAAAATCATATTCACAATTGGGACAATGATATCCAAAATTACGGGCAGTCCACCGAACCAGTAAATATAGACCGATTATTATAATTAATACCCAGAGCATTGCTCCATATGGCGGGTAATACACCAAGAGATAAATTGAACCGACTGTGATAACTGCAATATAAAGAACAACCCATAAGGCCATCTTAATGTAGTCACGTCCGGTAACATCACGAAATTGTTTCATTTTATTTAAGGTTATCGAGATATTCTTTCAGCCATTTTAAGGCAGTTTGCGCGGCGGCTTGTTTATTCTGCGTCCGGTTACCCTCGAAAACATGCTTGCAGCTAAACGTGCCGGTGGGTCCGGCCAAGCCGAGGTAGAAAAGGCCGACCGGTTTATCCAGCGTGGCACCGGCCGGGCCGGCAATACCGGTATCGGACAGACAGATATCCACCTTTAGTAAATTACGTCCGCCTGAGGCCATTTGCTCGGCAACCTGAGAACTGACGGCACCGTATTTTTTTAAAGTAGCCGCCTTAACGCCCACGATTTTAATTTTGGCTTCGTTACTATAAGATATTATCGAACCCGCGTAATAATCCGAACTTCCGGGAACATTAGTAATAGTATGTGAAATTAAGCCGCCGGTAGCCGATTCTACCGTGCCTAGAGTGAGTTTTTTCCGAAGCAGCAATTTACCTATTTCGGCGGCAATTTGCGGCACTAAACAAATCTCTCCATCAGCCAAAAAATGGCATCATCATTTACACCACGTCCGGATGAAATCAGACCCTGCTTAAACCTTTCTACAGTATTGCGTTTATCTTCATTATCCAAATCATCGAGACTTAAATAAACGTTCATCCGCCGGCCGAGTTTATAATTCATCCGCTCCTCCGGTTCGAGAGCCAGAAAACGGTCGATAATCTCCAGAAAATGCGGCTTGCTTTCCGGCAGCCTGCCTTCGATTTCCTGGAAAAGATTAGTGGCATGGTCACTGGCTAAATACGAGGTACAATTAAGATTTTCGATAAACAGCCGTTCTTCTGCGGCTAATTCGTCATCCGTCAAACGGACAAATTTTCCAGCGGCAACATCCGGATACATTAGCATTCCTGTTTTCACGGTAAGAGTCCTGATACGAATAAAATCAGGGTCGATTGCACTCAATACACGAGCCGATTCCAAAGCATGCTCGCGGGTCATTGCTTTTCCGCCAAGACCCAGCAACAGATATTCACTAAGCTCGATACCGGAGGCCTTAATATTCCGGCCGCCCTTAATATGGTCGTCTGCGGTTATTCCCTTGTCAACATACTCTAATACCGGATTATGGCCCGATTCCAAACCAATATGCAGCCGGGAAAGTCCGGCTTCCTTTAATCGAACCAGGTCTTCGACTGTTTTTCTTGCGGCAGTATGAGACCGGCCGTAGCTGGTAATACGCTTAATATCGGAAAAAGTCGCCTTAAGATATTGCAGTACTTCGACTAACTGGTCGGTCGGCATGATCAAAGTGTTGGCGTCCTGTAAAAAGACGCTTTCTCCGCCGCTATACTGCCATAAGGCAACACTATAAAACGCTTCGCTCGGCGGGTTGTTTAAGATCATCGCTGCGGCTTCTTGAATACTACAGGAATTACTCTTGGCAATTTCTTTTATCTGGTCTACCATTTGTCGGGTAGTATCGATTTCCTGCTCAATATCGGCTACCGGCCGGAGTTCAAACTTCTTACCCTTGTAAATATCACAAAACCGGCAACGGTTCCACGGACAGTTACGGGTAATCCGTAACAGTAAAGAATAGGCTTCGCTTGGCGGCCGAATCGGCCCGATTTCAAATGTATTAGTAACTAAATCTGCCATAACTCTATAACCACTCAAAAACATTATTTTTAACGTATTGGAAATTTTTCTTTACGTTATCTGCACCGGCTATTATATCCATATGTCCGGGCAGCAGGTATTCGATATCCATCTTAGACAACTCTTCGATAGACTGTTTTAAACGGGCGGCGCTGCCACCCGGAAAGTCAACCCTGCCTGTATTCGCTTGAAATATCACATCACCGCAGACCAGGAATTTCTCCTTTTTCGAATAGAAACAAATACTATCCGATGAGTGGCCGGGAGCATAGACAATCTCTAAACCCAGCGGGCTATTTTTAAAAATGTCAGCTTCGATTTGAGCGTCTGCCTTAAACTCAAGGACCGGCATGCCGAAAAATTGGGCTACTTGATTTACCGAATAATCGTAAAACTCTTCTTGTTTGGGATGAATCAGAATACGGGCGCCGGACAATTTTTTGAAATCCTGGCATCCTTCGTAATGGTCTAGATGTAAGTGGGTATTGAGAATAATTTTAATATCTTCTGGTTTTATACCGTCTTTTTGCATCGCCCGGACTAAAGATGGTGTTTTGCGTGATGCTCCGGGGTCAACGAGAATATTCATTTCATCTTTGATAACATAAGTATTGGCATCCAGCATCCCGGTTTCCGGATAAAAATAAATATTATCGGTTAGCTTCATAGTCCCTCCAATTTCATTATATCGGAAAGGTAGTGAATGAAACAAAATAATAGCACCCGGAATACTCAATCGTTTCAGTTCTACATATTAATATAGAAGCCGGGCAACGATTAGGCTGATGAACTAGACCCGCATTATATGTTGGGCCCGCCAGTTTTCCAGTACTTTTACGACTTCGTCATCTGGGACATCATACCAGTGGCGGTAATAATCGGATACCGCATAAGGCGGTGCCCCCGTGATACAGGTGATAACCCTGTCAGCCACCGGCCTCACCAGAGGCAAGGCGGTTGTTGAAGCAGTAGGAACCGCTACGATAATTTCTTTAGGCCGGCGATGCCGGATAGATGTAACGGCGGCTTTCATTGTAATACCGGAAGCCAGACCGTCATCGATAACGATAACCGATTTACCGAGGACTCTAGTCAATGGACGATTGCCGCGGTAAAGTAGCGTACGTTTCTTAATTACCGAGCGGACTTTATTTGCCTCATAATCGATTTGGGGCATCGTCAGGTTAATTTTTTTCACGATGTTTTCGTTAAGAATCATCGTACCGTCATCGGCAATAGCGCCAAAGCCGCCTTCCGGACTGAGGGGCATCGGAATTTTCCGTGTAATGACGACATCGAACTCGGCATTAATGGCTTTCGCCACTTCCAACCCTATCGGTACTCCGCCATTTGGAATAGCTAAGACCACCACCGGCTTGCCCTGATATTGGCTCAATACCTCAGCGAGTTTTCTACCCGCATCATGCCGGTTATCGAAGATTATATCAGGTTTCATTAAATATTAAGACTCCTTACTGCGTTTGATTAATTTAAATTCAATCACATCCACCAATCCCAAATCGGTTAGCCTTAATTCCGGAATCACCGGTAAAGCTAAAAACGATAACGTGGAGAAAGGTGACGGTAAAGAACAACCCAAATCTAGGGCTTGTTGCTCTAATTTACTTAAATTACTAACAACTTCCTCCAACGGCTGGTCGGATAGTAATCCGGCAACGGGGAGAGCCAAAGACCCTAATACTTTGCCATCGGCTACTACTACCAGCCCGCCCTGTAGCTTTTCGATTTCTTTAACGGCAAGAGATATATCCATATCGTTAGTACCGACGACAACAATATTATGAGAATCATGGGCTACGGAAGAAGCTAACGCACCTCTTTTTAATCCGAAGCCTTTTACCAGACCGACACCGATATTACCGGTAGCCTGATGGCGTTCTATAACCGCAAGTTTAAGTATATCACGTTCGATATCCGGCTGGATGAATCCTCCGACTGGCTTCATTGATACATAGGTCTTTTTTGTTACAATCTGACCGGGTATGACTTCGATAACAGGTTCTTGTTCTCCTGAAGCCGTAAGTGCCAGTGCTTTAAGGTTAAATGGCTTCACTTTTACCGTATGGCGTAAAACACGGCCTGCCTTTTGATTAACGTCAAAAAGAGCTTTTCCCTGTTTAGCGACTAGATTACCCCGATAATAGACAGAGTTAATTTTAAAACTCTTTAAATCATCCAGGACGAGCATGTTAGCCAGATAACCCGGAGCAATAGCCCCCAGCGAGTTAAGACGGAAATATTGTGCCGCATTAATCGTGGCTAATTGTACAGCCCGTATAGGGTCCAGACCGCCTCGGATGGCTTTACGAATGACGGCATCCATATCACCGTCTTTAAGTAAGTCAACACAATTACGGTCGTCAACGACAAACAAACACCGGGGGTAAGTTCTTTCCGTAACCAACGGTAAAAGAGTATCCAGATTTTTCTCTGAGGACCCTTCCCGAATCATCACGTGCATACCACGCATTAACTTTTCACGGGCTTCTTCCAACAATACCGACTCATGGTCGGATGCAATACCGGCTCCGATATATGCATTTAAGTCTTTACCTTTGACTCCCGGAGAATGCCCGTCAACGACTTTACCTGAAGCTGAATTAATTTTTTCCAGAACACCGGCATCCCTGAAAAGTACGCCGGGATAGTTCATCATTTCACCCAGACCGATACATTGCTTAAGTTTGAGGATTTTTCGGATTTCGGCAGGACCGATAACCGCTCCCGATGTCTCAAGATTGGTCGCCGGGACGCAGGAAGGCGCCATTAAATAGATAGCCAGTGGTAAATTAAGCGCCGCGTTTAAAATATAGCGAATACCAGCCAGCCCGCTGACATTACTAATTTCATGCAGGTCGGTGATAATGGCAAGTGTCCCGTGAGAAACTACCGCACGGGCATATTGCCCTACATCCAGCATCGAGCTTTCCAGGTGCACGTGACCGTCAATCAGACCGGGAACCAGGTATTTGCCTTTTAAGTCGATTACCTCTTTAGCGTCACGGTAGTCGCCGATACCGACAATCCGGCCGTTAAAAACAGCCACATTGCCGTATTCGATTTCCCCGGAAAATACATTAACGATGCTGGCATTATTAAAAATAAGGTCGGCAGATTGGAAACCTCTGGCAACTGAAATCAAGTGCCCATCAGCTGGACTCATATTATCTCCAGACGCGGTAAATAATAAGACCGTTTGCCCCACTACAGGCTTACTGATATAATAAACAATATCGGCTGGTGAGTAAAGAGCCGATTTCCCAACGGGCTAAATAACCGTATTTTCAAATGTGGCGCATTCGTCTAGCGGCCTAGGACGCGTCCCTCTCAAGGACGAGATCACCGGTTCGAATCCGGTATGCGCTAGTTCCACTTTATTTTTATCTTTGTTTAATTTATCTATTGGATAAATTTATAGTCAGTCTATGTATACAGCGTCTCTTTCAAGGTGGCGATATATCAGTGCATAGGTAAAAATTCATCTCGGACTTACAAGAGCTTAAACACCATGGTTAGGTTAGTTTAAGAATTTTTAACTTTCAAGAGTACGTCAATAATCCCATGCTTACTATACTTAAATTCTTCCCCTTTTATTCTACGAAATATATTCATAATATTATTTCCTAGGTAAAAATCTTTTACGAAAATCCCTAAAAATATTTTCTTAAACCCCTTGATTTTTCTTTGACTTAATGATAATATACTATAAAATTATGCGTGTACATTAGTACCTTAGTACAAATGTACACTTAGGTAAGTAATATGGACCTGAGAGACATACATATAAAAATACCCTTAGAGCTCTATACCAAGTTGAAGGTTAAGTGTGCTTACGAAGGTATTTCGATGCAGGAATATATTACCAAATTAGTAAATGATAATATCGAAGGACGGCCTGGTAGGAAACAGTCCGTCCTTATTGTTGATGATGAAAAAATAATGCGTGATTCCTTAACAGACTGGTTAAAGGATGGTTATGAAGTAACTGCCGTTGAGTCCGGTGAGAAAGCACTGGACATGATTAAAAAACAAGATTTTGATGTAATGGTTATAGATGTTAAGCTCACCGGGAAAAGCGGGCTTCAAGTATTAAAAGAAGTTAAAGAATTAAAACCACATATTAAATCTATTATTATCACTGCCTATCCTTCTATAGACTTGGCGGTCAAGGCAATGAAAGCCGGGGCTGCCGATTATTTGGTTAAACCTTTCTCCCCAGACCAGCTTGAAAAACTTATGTAAGCGCCGAGTTAGGCGATAATTTATTTATTAAGTTTCTCTTAAACTGATTCAGGAGGGAATAGATGGAGCAGAAAATCGGCGTATATGTATGCCACTGCGGGACCAATATCGGCGGTGTTGTGGACGTAGCAAAAGTAGTCGAATATGCTGGAGGGCTCGATTCAGTAGTTGCCGCCCGCGAGTACAAGTTCATGTGTTCCGACCAGGGACAGGGGATGATAAAAGATGACATCAAAAATCTTGGCGTCAACCGCGTCGTAGTAGCGTCCTGCTCGCCCCAAATGCATGAACCTACCTTTCGCCGCGCCGTAAAGGATGCCGGATTAAATCCGTACCTGTTCGAGATGGCCAACATACGGGAGCACGCTTCCTGGGTTACCCTTGACCATGATGAAGCGACCGAAAAGGCAAAAGCCCTTATAAGTGCCGCAGTGAGACGTGTTTATTTCCAGGAACCCCTGGAAACGAAAGAAGTTCCGGTTAATCCAAACACACTGGTTATCGGGGGAGGAGTTGCCGGTATTCAGGCAGCTCTGGAAATTGCCGATTCGGAACACCAGGTCTACCTCGTTGAGAAAGAACCGAGTATCGGCGGACATATGATTCAACTTGATAAGACCTTCCCCACCCTGGACTGTTCAGCCTGTATTCTCACCCCCAAAATGTCACTGATAGGCTCACATCCGTATATAAAATTAATGAGCTATAGTGAAGTAGCCCAGGTTTCAGGTTTTATCGGTAATTTCAAGGTAAAAATACGCCAGAAACCAAGGTATATCGACCTCAAAGAATGTAACGGCTGTTCGGATTGTGAAAAGGTATGCCCGGTATCGGTCCCCTCAGAATACAATATGAATTTGAGCATGAGGAAAGCGGTTTACCGGCCGTTTGCCCAGGCTGTCCCAGGCGCCTATGTAATAGAGAAATTAGGTAAATCACCATGTTCGGTAACCTGTCCGGCAGGCGTTAACGCTCACGGGTATATTGCACTTATTTCGCAGGGCAAATTTAAAGAAGCCATCGAGGTATTGCGCCGGACAATGCCTTTTGCAGGTGTTTGCGGAAGAGTCTGTACCCATCCCTGTGAAACCGAATGCGAACGGGGTAAAGTCGATGAACCTATTGCCATTAGAGCTTTGAAAAGGTTCATGGCGGATTACGAATTGAAAAACGGCCGGGAAAAAGCTGAGCCAATAGCTAAGACAAAGAAGGAAAAAGTAGCAATTATCGGTTCGGGGCCGGCAGGTATTGCTTGTGCCTATGACCTGGTTAAAGAAGGCTATCCGGTTACCGTTTTTGAGTCAGCCCCTGAAACAGGCGGCATGTTAAGATACGGGATTCCAGCCTACCGTTTGCCGAAAGATGTACTGGATAACGAAATTAATTACATCAAAGAACTTGGGGTTGAGGTATTAACAAATTCACCTATCAAAGACATTAATTCTCTCTTCAGTCAGGGATTTAAAGCTGTATTTATGGCTACGGGTGCCTGGATGAGCCAGAAAATGAATATCCCCGGAGAAGATACTAAAGGTGTCTTGCACGCTATCGATTTGTTAAAGCAGGTAAATACCGGAAATAAAGTAGATATCGGGAATAAAGTAGCGGTCATCGGCGGAGGTAATGCAGCAGTTGACGCAGCCCGGACTTCTTTACGGCTAGGAGCGAAGGAGGTTAACGTAATTTACCGAAGAACCCGGGCTGAAATGCCGGCTATCCCCAGCGAAATAGATGAAATGATACATGAGGGCGTTAAGATAATATTCCTGGCAACGCCTACCGAGTTGATTGCCCGTAATGGGAAACTGGCAAAGGTCAGATGTATCAAGATGGAACTGGGTAAAGTAGATAGCTCCGGACGCCGCAGTCCGGTACCGGTACCGGGTTCGGAATTCGAACTTGATGTAGATACCGTTATTATGGCTACCGGGCAGACCGTGGATAAAACGTCATTACCAGGTGAAATCGGTTTGGCTAAGAACGGCACCGTGACTGCCGACCCGATTACCTTCGAAACTTCGGTTAAGGGTATTTTTGCCGGCGGTGATGTGGTTACCGGGCCGGCAACAGTTATAGATGCGGTTACTGCCGGGAAAGAAGCAGCGATTTCTATTGGCAGGTACCTCCATGGTAAGAACATGAAAGAAGGAAGACCGGTCGACCGTCAGCGTATGAAAGATATTCCCGGAAAGAATCCGGTTACAAAGAAAAGAGCTGCTATGCCAGCCTTAGCCGTACCCGAAAGAGTTAAATCTTTTAAAGAGGTAGAATCGGGGTTTGATGAAGTAATGGCGGTTGAAGAAGCTAACCGCTGCTTAAATTGTGCGGTCTGCTCCGAGTGTATGGAATGTGTCAAAGCCTGCGAACGTAAAGCGGTACACCACGAAATGAAAGAGGAGATTGTCGAAATCGATGTAGGAAATATTATCCTGTCGACCGGTTATAAGGAGTTCGACCCTTCGGTTATTCCCCAATACGGGTACGGACGCCTGGATAATGTTATTACCAGTCTTGAGTTCGAGCGTATGGTGAGTGCCACCGGTCCAACAGGCGGGGATATATTACTGAAAAACGGGAAACATCCGGATAAAGTTGCTATAGTACACTGTGTAGGTAGTCGGGATGTTAACCATCACGAATATTGCTCCCGCGTTTGCTGTATGTATTCCTTAAAGTTTTCCCACCTGCTTCGCGAGCATTTGCCCGATGCGGAAATATACGAATTTTACATTGACATCAGGAGTCCGGGCAAAAACTTCGAGGAATTTTACAACCGTGTATTAAAAGAAGGGACTATCTTTTATCGCGGTCGTCCCGGTGAAATCACCGATGTTGCCGAAAACGCTGACGAAGAGGGTAAATTAATCGTCAAGTTTGAGAACAGTTTAATCGGTGAGAGAGAACGACTACCGGTTGATATGGTCATTCTCAGCACGGCCCTGGAACCGCAAAAGGATGCACTGGATATTGCCCGGATGTTCAATATTAGTTGCGGCAGCGGCGGCTTCTTCATTGAAAGGCATCCGAAATTGGACCCGGTAGCTACGATGACCGATGGCGTATTTGTGGTTGGTTGCTGCCAGGGGCCTAAAGATATTCCGGATACCGTGGCCCAGGCATCAGCAGCCGCCGCCAGAGTACTGGCGTTAATCAGTAAGGGGAAGGTAGAAACGGAAGCTACCACAGCCGAAATCGATGAAGATAAATGCTCCGGCTGCCGTATCTGTAATGCCCTTTGTCCCTACACGGCGATTTCCTTCATCGAGGACAAGAAAGTATCGCGGATTAACGAGGCCCTTTGTAAAGGTTGCGGTGCGTGCGTATCCGCTTGCCCGAGTAGTGCAATTAAGCATAAGCACTATACCACGGAAGAAATCATGGCCGAAATTGAAGGAATACTGGCGTAGTTAATGCGAAATAATAAACTACGAAAGGAGAGTGTATGGATGCCGACGACAATCAGGGGAGCCAAGACATTCGTAGATGAAGTTGCCGCTGAACCGGGGGGCGAGAAAATTAATGAGTGTATTCAGTGCGGCGTTTGCAGCGGTTCCTGTACCACCGTTGAGTGGTGGCAATACCCGCCGCGCAAAATCATCGCTATGATTCGTGCAGGTAAAAGAGAAGAGGTTCTTTCAAGCAGCTCTGTATTCAATTGCGTTACCTGCTATCTGTGTACGGTAAGGTGTCCAAGGGGAATTAACCCTACACAACTGATTCACGCTGTAGAGGCGATTGCAGAACGCGAAGGGTACCGGCCTAAGACGCCGACGTTAAAACTATTCCGGAGTCTCCGTGAAGCGATGAAGCAGGGACGGGTCTGGGAATTAGGGATGGCACTGCGGTTTTATTTACCCTCGAATATTCTCTTGGGCTTTAAAAATATAGGGCTGGCATGGTCTTTGGTTACCCGCGGACTCATGCCGATATTACCGCCTCGTAAAGTCAAAGGCGGCAAAGAAGTTGCTGCCATTATGAATAGAGTGCATGAAATGCAAAAGGCAGGAGGTAAATAATGAAGCGGTATACTTATTACCCCGGCTGTGCGATGGAGACCACCGGTAAACCTATTCAATCATCTATCGATGCAATAGCTAAGGTATTGGACATTGAGCTTATAGAATTACCTGATTGGACCTGTTGCGGGTGTCCCGGTGAATCAATTAATGAACTCGCAGCAGTGGCAATGGCTAGTCGTAACCTGGTACTGGCAGAAAAACTCGGTCTTGATATCGTAGTACCGTGCAGTTGCTGCTACCGGAACCTAATGAGCGCTCATGTAGCTTTCACCAGCGACCCGAGAGTAAGGGATCAGGTCAAGAAAGCTCTAGCAGCATCCGACCTTCGTTATGAAGGAACGGCACGCATACGTAACCTGGTAGACGTTTTCGTTAACGATATCGGTCTGGATGTTATCGCCGCGAAAGTACGCTACCCTCTCAAAGGTCTCAAGGTGTCCAGTTATTACGGGTGTCATCAGTCAAGACCGTTCGGTCCGGATGATTTCGAGTTTCCCGTTTGGCAGGACCAGATAGCCGAAAGATTAGGAGCAGAATCTGTTTTCTTCCCGCTAAAAGCCCAGTGCTGTGGTGGAGCCCAGCTTTTCAGCCAGAAAGATATGGTCTACAAATTGCTTTATAAAATACTCGATGATGTACAGCGGCATGGCGGTGAGTGCATATCGACAACATTATGCCCGCTATGTTTTACCAATTTAGACGCCAACCAGGGCCGTATTAAAAGCCGGAACGGAACTAATTTTAAGATGCCAATTATGGCTCTTACCCAGCTAATGGGCATTGCTTTCGGAATTAACCCGGTTGAATTAGGACTGGATAAAAATATATCTCCGGTACGAAAAGCCATAGAACCTTATTTACAGGTACGAGTTTAGGAGGTAAAACCATGAGTTGGGAACCGAAAATCGTTGGCTTCTTATGTAACTGGTGTTCTTACCGCGGTGCTGATTTAGCAGGGACGAGCAGGTTGAAATTCGCGCCGAATGTAAAAATAATCAGAGTCCCCTGTAGTACGAGGGTAGAGCCGGACTTTATTTTGAAGGCCTTTAAGTCCGGAGCTGATGGAGTCCTTATTTTAGGTTGTCATCCGGGTGATTGCCATTATGTCGAGGGAAATTATAAAACAATGCGCCGAATACCATTGCTCAAAAAGATGTTAGCCCAATTCGGTATAGAAGAAGGCAGGGTTCGGCTGGATTGGGTTTCAGCGTCGGAAGGGGAAAAATACGCTCAAGTTGTCAATGAGATGACCGAGGAAGTCAGGGCTCTGGGACCTTTCGCAACTAATAACACGGAGGGTAATCATGGCAAAAATTAAATTGGCTCTATATTGGGCTTCCAGTTGCGGCGGCTGTGAAATTGCTCAGCTTCAAATTGGGGAGAAACTATTAAAACTAATTGAGGTGGCGGACATAGTATTTTGGCCGGTAGCTATAGATGTAAAATATAAAGATATTGAGGCAATGCCGGAAAAAAGTGTCGATGTCTGCCTGTTTAACGGGGCTATCCGGACTTCCGAACAGGAACATATGGCTAAAATGCTGCGGGAAAAGTCCAAGGTGATGATATCTTACGGAGCCTGTGCTCAAAACGGCGGTATTCCCGGATTGGGTAATTTTTTTAACCGCGATATGATTTTTGAGCGGGCATATTTGGAAACACAATCGACAGCTAACGAAGCAAAAACGATACCTCAAACAAGCTACAAAGTTCCCGAAGGGACGCTTACTCTACCTGAATTTTATGATACTGTGAAAACTCTACCGCAGACTGTGGAAGTCGATTATATAATTCCCGGCTGTCCGCCGGAAGCAAAAACGACGTGGCTTGCCCTGGAGGCATTGATTCAAAACAAGTTACCGCCTAAGGGAACCGTAATTACGGATAATGTAAAAGCCGTCTGTGATGATTGTCCACGGAAAAAGGATGTAAAAAAAGTCACCAGGTTCTACCGGCCTTTTCAGATTATTCCCGACCCGGAAATTTGCTTGTTGGAGCAAGGGCTTCTTTGTGCCGGTATGGCAACACGGGGTGGTTGCGGTGCTCCCTGCCCCCAGTCGAATATGCCATGTACAGGTTGTTATGGACCGGTGAGCGGGGTAATCGATCAAGGAAGCCATTTTATGAATGCTGTAGCCTCGGTTATCGATTCGACCGACCCGGATGAGATAAATAAAATAATCGAAGATATTGCCGACCCGGCCGGAACTTTTTACAGGTATTCTGTTCCGGAGTCATTATTGAGGAGGGCTAAAATTAAATGAGAAAGATAAGCATCGATCCGATAACTCGTCTAGAAGGCCACGGGAAAATAGAGATTTTCCTCAATGATAACGGAGAAGTCGCAAATACGTATTTTCAGGTACCTGAACTAAGGGGCTTTGAAAAGTTCACTGAAGGCCGCCTGGCTGAAGATATGCCCCAGATTACCCAGAGAATCTGCGGAGTCTGTCCAGAAGCACATCATCTGGCTTCGACAAAGACTCTTGATGCCCTGTTTCATGTTGACCCACCCAGCCCGGCGAAGAAGTTACGTGAACTTCTGTACAATGCTTTTTACGTTACCGACCACACGACCCATTTCTACATTCTGGGTGGTCCTGACTTTGTAATGGGGCCCGATGCACCGGTAGCCGAACGTAACATTATTGGTGTTATAGCGAAAGTCGGGCTTGAACTAGGGGGCGCTGTAATAAAAACCAGAATGAGGAATCACCATATCATTGAAAAGATCGGCGGACGTGGCGTCCACCCGGTTTTCGGTCTTCCCGGAGGTGTCAGTAAGGCACTTAAAGAAGATGAAAGAAAAGAAATCGAAGAGATCGCCCTGGAATCAGTAGAATTTGCCAAGTTATCACTAAAGGTATTCGATGACATAGTTTTGAAGAACAAAGCTTATGTAGATTTAATACTTAGCGATGGATACACTCATAACACTTATTATATGGGATTGGTAGATGCAAATAATAAGGTTAATTTCTATGACGGAATGCTTAGAGTAGTTGATCCTACCGGCAAAGAGTTTGCCAAATTCGCTCCAAAAGATTACCTCGACCATATTGCGGAGCATGTAGAGCCCTGGTCATATATAAAATTCCCCTTCTTGAAAAAAGTGGGGTGGAAAGGGTTTGTCGATGGGATTGATAGCGGTGTGTTCCGTGTGGCTCCGCTGGCCAGACTAAATGCTGCAGATGGTATGGCAACGCCACTGGCTCAGGAACACTACGAAAAATACTTCGCAACATTAGGAGGAAAGCCTGTTCATCATACTTTGGCAACGCATTGGGCACGTCTTATTGAACTTCTCCAAGCTGCTGAGCGGCTTCTGGAATTGAGCCGAGACCCCGAGATTACCAGTCCGGACATTCGTAGGATACCGACCGCCAAACCGGATGAAGGAATAGGCGTTCTCGAAGCACCGCGCGGAACGCTTATACACCATTATATTACCGATGAGAAGGGAGTTATTAAAAAGACAAATCTTATCGTAGCTACGGTTCATAATGCAGCTGCCGTAAACATGTCCGTAGGCAAAGCTGCCAAGTATGTTATACAACCGGGTAAGGAAATTACCGAAGGAATATTGAACCTGGTGGAAATGGCCTGGCGTCCGTATGACCTCTGTCTCGCCTGTGCGACCCATAGTCTTAATGGTAGTTCACCGGTACCTATATATGTTTATAACTCTCGAGGCAACCTTTTAAGAAAGCTCGGGTGAAAGCCGGAATAAAGTTGTGCCTCCACCTCCCTAGCCTGGTACTAGTTTAGAAAGAGTTAGAACTTTCTAGGTATAGTCATCTTCTTATTATTAAGTAGATATACTATCGGTGAGTTCGAAGCGGGAGAAATATAAATCTTCCGTTAAATACCCGTTCAGGGAGGTGGTAATATGAGCACAGGTGAAAAAGAGAAAGTATTAATCCGGCCGATGACACGTAATGACATTAACGCCGTTCTGGCACTGGACCGGAAAATCGGTGATGGAAGGAGCTCTTTAAGCTATACCGATATGGATAGCACCAATCCGGGAGGCCCGGCTGATTTGAGCATAGTCGCCGAAATTGATGGCAAAGTTGTCGGATTTATCCTGACTCGCCTGACGTACCTGATGATACCTTTTACAGAAGTATGCCTTTTACAGGGAATGATTATCGACCCGGCCTATCAAGGCCGCGGTACAGGCAGTCAGCTAATAGAAAGGCTTTTTGAGAATTGCCGAAGCAAAAAAATTAATACTATACGGGCACTGGTGCCGGAATTTAATAAGGAATTGCGTGAATTTGTAGAGTTTCACAAGTTCCACCGCAGTAATATTATCAATTTCGATAAGACATTTGATAACGAATGATCCTGTCCTTACCGGTATTCGTCTTATTAACGTATTAATAATTTGCTACTAGTACCGATACGGGAAATAGTCCTTATAGCGATGATTCCACTTCGGCAGTTTTGTGATATATAATTATATCAGCATAATATAGTATGTAAGTAAGAGCGGGATGAATATCGTAGATAGAATAAAAAATATACCCGCAACAATACCTCATTTTCACCTCTGGGTGGTAGTGATACTATTCATAGTTGGTGTTATCCTGCATTATCCACAGCAGCTTCTCTCCTTGGATTCACCATCGCTGTTTTCTTTTTTGGGTTTAAGCCGTCATGCTGTAGAAAGAATTTTTCTTTTGCTGCCTATCGGTTATGCCGGCTTTTTTTTCGGCATTAGGGTGGGCTTAGTCAGTTTAGCCGTTGCTACGATCATCATGCTACCCCGCGTTTTCTTAATCTCGAATTTTTTTTCAGACGCTTTGTTTGAAACTATTGTAATAGTTTTTATCGGTTGGATGATAAACCTGTGGTTTCACAGCTACAGAAGCGAAAAAGAGAAGCAACGGAGAATACTATCGACTATTGAGAAGACTCATGAAGAATTACAATCTCAAGCTATAGCTTCCGAGAGAATAGAAAGACAGCTGGTGACGATAAGCCGCATTTCCACTACAGTCTCCCAATCACAGGAAATGAGCCAGATTTTAGATAATGCTGTTAGCAGTATTATCGGTTTATTACGGGTTGATGCCGCGTGGATATACTTGCTGGGCAGGGATAATTCAGGGCTAACATTGGCAGCATACGGAGGGAATTATCAAGACCTTATTAGAGTTGAGGCTGAGTCTGGTATCAATAAAAAAGTGGTCAATACCGGGCAGCCTATGCTAGTTGAGGATGTATCTAAAGAGACGAGAATTGTAGTTCCGCTGAGTGTTAAAGGGAAGCCGATAGGCACGTTAGGCGTACAGTCAAAAAGCCGGCGGTATTTTGATAATGAGGAAGTTGAGCTATTGGCAGTAATAGGCAACCAGATTAGTGCGGCGACGGAAAACGCGATGTTATTCCAAAGGGAGATAGAGGTCGCCGAGAAGCTGCGTATATCAGAACAACGATACCGCGAGCTATTTGAAAGTGCTCAGGATGCAATCTGGGTACACGATATGGAAGGTTATTTGACTACGGTGAATAAAGCTACGGAGACACTTAGCGGTTACAGTTTAGAAGAATTAATCGGTATGAATGTGAGGACTTTTTTAACTGAGGAAAGCCTCCAACTAGCCGGTCAAATAAGAAACAAGTTATTAGATGGAAGTACAGATGAGCAACCATATGAACAGCGGCTGGTTAGAAAAGACGGAACGGAATGGATTTTAATGTTAACTACCAACTTAATAAGAGAGGATGGGAAACTCATTGGTTTTCTTTGTATTGCTAGGGATGTAACTAAAGAAAAAGAAATGCAATTACAGCTGAGTAAAGCTTACCAGGAGCTCAGCGAATCAATTCAGCAGTTGAAAAACAGCCAACAGCAGCTTATCCAGGCTGAGAAATTAACATCTTTAGGCCAACTGGCGGCATCTATTGCTCATGAAGTAAATAATCCCCTGTCCGGAGTTCTTATTTATACTCAGCTTATAGCCAAGAAAATAAAAGAAAGTAAAATTGATAATAATACTACCCTCGAATATTTATCCAAGATGGAGTTTGAACTTATTCGTAGTACTAAGTTAATTAAAAATTTACTGGATTTCGCACGTCAGTCATCGCCTAAATTCCAGCAAGCTAATCTTAATATGATTATGAACCGGGCTTATGACATTGCTTCTCATTCCGCGGAGTTGCAGCATGTGCGGGTAATAAAAGAACTCGACCCCGCATTACCTGATATAACGGCAGACGCAGATCAACTGCAGCAGGTATTTACCAATCTAATTTTAAATGCCATCCAAGCAATGCCACAAGGCGGGAAATTAACTCTTCGTTCTTCAGCAAGTGCAAACCAAATAAAGATTGAAGTTTCGGACACTGGCATCGGAATTCCTCCGGAAAATATGAATAAGTTGTTTACCCCCTTCTTTACCACCAAACTGGAAGTAAAGGGTGTAGGCTTAGGCCTCGCGATAGCCTACGGAATAGTACAGCGCCATAAGGGTAAAATAGAAGTGCGAAGTAAGATAGGCGATGGTACAACTTTTACAATTTACCTACCACTGCATATCGAAATAGACGAAAAATAGTCAGATTGTCAAGCAATATAAAGGTGGATAAAGCCGGAAAAAGCTAACTATAGCATGAAGGAAAATCTGTAGAAATGAATACTCTTATACTAGGTCTCGGTAATCCTATCCTCAGTGATGATAGCATAGGGATAAAAATTGCCTGTGAGTTACAGGATATAATTAATGATAAAGGAGTTACGATAATCGAATCCAGTTCCTCAGGACTCAATTTACTTCAATTGCTGCTTGACTATGATAGAGCCGTCATCATCGATGCAATACAAACCAAGGAAGGTAAAGCAGGCTATATTTATCATCTGAAACCCGATGAACTCAAAGCAAGTGAACATATTACCCACTGCCATAGTGCCAGTCTAGTAGATATAGTCCAACTTGGGAAACAACTTGGTCTCAACCTACCGCAACAAATAGATATCTTTGCTATTGAAGCAGCGGATGTGAGTACATTTAGCGAAGCACTGACTCCCGAAGTCGCAGATGCTATACCGGTTTGCTTAAGTATGATAGCCAGGGAACTTGGTTTATGGTTAGACCCATCGAATATTACAGTAAAACCCTGAAAGAAAAATGGGGAGGTTCTAAAATGCCTAAAAGTAGAATATTGATTGTTGATGATGAAGCTATTGTTAGAGAATCGATAAAGGACTGGCTCACGGATGCCGGTTACGAGGTGACTACTACTGAAACCGGCGAGGAAGCTCAGGAAATGATGAGTAAACAGGACTTTGGCGTTGTTATTCTCGATATCAGACTGCCGGGGAAAACCGGCCTTGAGGTCTTGAAAGAGGTAAAAGCGCTAAAGCCGGGGATAAAGTCCATCATCATCACCGCCTATCCCTCCGAAGAGACCACAGCCGAGGCGAAGAAACTTGGAGCTATCGACTACCTCATTAAGCCTATCGCCCCGGATGAACTCGAAAAAGTTATCTGCGATACATTACAAAAAGCTGACAACGAAATATAGAGACCGTTAAAAAGCCGTAAAATTTCTATAAGCAACGGATAATAAATAGTTTATAAGTAATAGTAAGTGATATTATTTGCCTAATATAAAAGAGTTCTCGATGGAATTCATTATTCGCATTTTAAAGAGAATGAAATGGCAAGGAAATTTAGCTACGGGCAAATCAGTTTATACGTAAAGACATAATGTTGTGCATGTTAGTGTAGTTTAAGCTAGTCCGGTATGCGCTACCAAAATTATATCTTCGGGATATATTCTTGTTTATCGTTTCAGGATGACAACAGCACAATTTCCGCCCGCGCCGGCGGTTTCACATAATCCGATTTTAGCGTCTTTTACCTGGCGTTGGCCGGCCTGACCGCGTAATTGCCATACTATTTCAGCCGCTTGAGCCACTCCTGTCGCACCGACCGGTTCACCTAACGAAAGCAGACCGCCGCTGGGATTTACAGGAATATCACCATCAATATTTGTATTATTATCTGCGACGAGTTTAATAGCTTCACCGGGTCCGCAAATACCCATTTCTTCCAAGAACATCAACTCAGAAGCAGCCGTATTATCATTCAATTCAATCAGGTCAAGGTCTTTAGGGCTGATACCGGCCTTCTCATAGGCTAAAGCGGAGAGTACGGTAGTTACCTCAGGGTTTTTAATTTTAGTGCTGTCAGTCTCAAAACCGGCGCTCATACCGCAGAATACCGTACCATACTGTGCCACACCGGTAACGGCAGCCGCAATATTAATCGGTTGAGCGTTAAATTGTCGGGCAATATTTTTACTGGTGATGATAGCAGCAGCCGCCCCTTCGCAGGGCGGTGCCAGCATAGAAATAGTCAGCGGATAACTTACAGGACGGTCTTTGATTACTTCATCAATAGTTAACCGCTTATGATACATCGCATTAGGATTCAAAGCAGCGTTATTCCGGCTTTTCACCACAACTTTAGCAAAATCTTCTATTGTAGCACCATATTCGTACATGTAACGGGTCGCCCGGAGAGCGAGTTGTACCGGCGGCATACCTAATCCGCTTAGATGTTCCCACATCGGATATGAATTAAGAGGTAGAAATCCCCGGCCGGGTTTCTCGATACCGAATACCAGTACAGTATCATATTCACCGGAAAGGATAGCCTGGACAGCCAGCTTAATAACTGCCCCACCGCTCGAACAAGCATTCTCGACATTGACGCAGGGAATACCGGTTAAACCCACACGAGAGAGAATGCGGTTCCCGATAGCTGTACCGCCGTGCATACTTCCGCAGAAGGCAATTTGTATCTTTTTGAAATCGATATTACCGGCGTCATGGAGAGCTTTGATTATGGCATCCTGACCTATTTCTTCGATAGTTTCGTAGGGAAACCTCCCAAATTTATGCATGCCTACGCCGACTATAGTTGCTTCAGTCACAAAATATTCCTTTTAAAAAAATGAAATGATTTATCGTTTTCCATTAACTACTTTACAGGTTTGAATTTAAAACCAATAATATCATTGCCATTAGTATCGGAAAACATTTTATCGATGATAAGTTCCATTTTCATACCGATTTTAAGTTCGGCAGGGCTATTAACCGTAGCATGACCGGTAATTCTCAGTCCCTCCGGCATCTCAACTTTAACAATACTGTAAGGTACCGGCCCTTTATAACCGATGGGAGCCGGCTGATAAATAACCGTGTAACTGTAGAGTTTACCCTGGGGCCCGATTAACATTTCTTTAACGTCATTGGAACAACAATTAGGACAAATGGTTTTACGGGGAAAGACTACTTCGCCGCATTTGTTACATTTAATACCAATTAGTTTGGGAGACTCACCAGACAATTCAGGCAGAGTAAATAAATGTTCTCGGACAGGAATTTGTTTTGTTTCCGGGCTTTTTACTCCGGGCATGAAGAAACAAGCCTCCAATCAACTTTATATACCACTATTATATAAAAATAATGTAGTGGTAAATATTATAGTTATTTAATAGAACTAAATGCAATTATAAAATTATCAAAGGTTACGATATTCGCAAGTTGCCGATTTCCGGCAAATTAAAAAACAGGGGGCTTTATCAATAATTAATGTATTTCATAATTCTTTTATAACCATGCCGAAACCTATCCTAAGTATAATATCCGAGTTCACCAGAGTGCAAAATTATATGTAGAATATGTGATTATATAATCACATATTCTACGCTAAAGTGTGCTTTTGAATAGCCAGCGTAAACGATGTTAGAATAATAACGATATTTTAATTGTAAACACCGATTAATCAGGAGGCTTTTATGGACGTTCCGGAAATGGAAATATTAAGCGAAGGTGAAGGAGAACTTATCGGCTGGCACGACCCGGATGAAGCCAGAGAGTGGGTACAGAAAAATAAAACCAGGGCTCTTGTTGATAAAACGATGCCCGTAGCGGAAGCGGTATCTAAATATATCAAAGACGGCGATTACATCGCTAGCGGTGGTTTCGGTCATATCCGGATTTCAATGGCTGTCGTCTACGAAATTATCAGACAGAAAAGACGAAATATGCTACTCGCCGGTAAGACTTCAGTCCATGACCTTGATTTGTTGATAGGCTGTGGTTGTATCGCCAAGGTTGAACCGGCTTATTCTTTCGGACATGAATTAAGGGGTCTCTCCCCTGCATCACGCCGTATGGTACAGACTGGAAAAACCAAGGTAATTTCCGAACTAAGTAACGCCGCTTATCAATGGCGTTTCCTCGCTGCCATGATGGGTTTACCATTTATTCCTTCCCGTAATATGCTCGGCACCGATACCGGCAAATACAGCTCGGCTAAAGTCGTCAAAGACCCTTATACCGGACGGCCGATTACTCTTATTCCGGCAGCATATCCTGATTGCGCTTTCATCCACGTTACCCGCTGTGATAAATACGGTAACTGCCAGATAGATGGAGCACCAACCGAAGATATCGAATTGTCCCGTGCCGCCAGACGGTTGATAATCACCACAGAAGAGATTATCGATAATGAAGTCATCCGCAAGGAACCCTGGAAAACTATTATTCCTTACTTTGTTGTCGATGCCGTTTGCGAAGTCCCATATGGGTCACACCCCGGCGAAATGCCTTACATGTATTATTATGATGAAGACCATATTTCAGAATGGTTAAGCCTTTCTAAAACCGAAGAGGGCGTTCAGCAATACCTGGATAAATATGTCTTCGGTGTTAAAGATTTCGAAGAGTATCTGGAATTATGCGGCGGGATTAAGAAGATGAACTACCTAAAACGCCGCGAATTCCTCAGGGAACCAATGACAGCCCCCTGGCGAAAAGTAGGCTAAATATAGACAGGAGCAGATGATATGGCAGAGAACAGATATAATGTAAGGGAATACCTGGCTTATATGGGGTCCAAAGTCCTTGAAGATAACAAAACCGTATTTGTTGGCACCGGCTTGCCCATTATTGCCTGTATGTTAGCTCAAAAAACTCATGCCCCGAATCTGGTGATGGTTTTCGAGGCGGGCGGAATCGGGCCGCGAATGCCGGAACTGGCAATTTCCGTAGGTGAATCCCGGACTTATTGGGAAGGTATCGCCGCCACCAGTATGCACGACGTAATGTCGATGGCTCAGGCCGGCTATATCGATTATGGTTTCCTGGGTGCGGCACAGATGGATATTTACGGTAACATAAACACTACTGTAATCGGTGACTGGCATTTACAAAAAACTCGTTTACCGGGCAGCGGTGGAGCCAATGATGTAAGTTCTTTCTCAAAACAATTGATTTTAATCATCGCCAACCAGTCCGCCAGAACCTTTGTTAAGAAAGTGGATTTTCTAACGACCCCCGGTTATCTGGATGGTCCCGGTGCCCGTGAGAAGGCCGGCTTGCCACGCGATTGCGGGCCTTATCGGGTCATTACTCAGCTAGGTGTATACGGATTTGATGATGAGACAAAGAAATTGAAGCTCTTATCTATACATCCGGGCGTTACCGTAGCTCAAATAAAGGAAAATTCCAGTTTCGATATCATTATTCCGGATAATGTTCCTCAGAGTCCGGAACCAACTGACGAAGAGCTAATGATATTACGCACTGAAATAGACCCGGCCGCTATTGTACTCAGTAAATAATATGCGGAATTCCTAATAAAAAAGAGGGGTATTATTATGAACTGCACCCCTAAAGTTGGACAGTATGATATACTGAAAAAACTTTGGGGGTGTATTTTTTTATGCCGAAAGGGAAATCATTT
>JAFGLR010000175.1 GCA_016927955.1 Dehalococcoidales bacterium | reverse complement strand
TCTTGCGGAATATGTTTGGCGGTATAATCATAGGAGGCTTGCGATAAGGGACCAAATCAACATCGTTTTATCACAGCTTCAAAGTACACATATTAGGTTAGGTAGAATAAATGTTATTGTATTAAATGGAATGTGGGTGCTTATTGCCGGTTATTATTCAAAGGCAATTCGATGATGAAAGTTGCCCCCTTACTAGCCTTGCTTTGCGCATATATTTTACCGCCGTGATTGGATACTATCCCATAACAAATACTCAAGCCTAAACCCGTCCCTTTCCCTACTTCTTTTGTCGTGAAAAACGGGGTGAATATTTTGCGTATATTCTCCGATGCTATCCCCGGTCCGTTATCTGCAAACGATAGCTTGATACCCTCTTTAGTATTCTCAGTAGTAATGGTGATTTTACCACCCTTCTTAGCATCCATTATCGCCTGTTCGGCGTTGAGAACAAGATTGAGAAAAACCTGCTGCAACTGGAATTGGTCCGCCATTACCTTCGGCAGGTTATTATTAAACATGGTTATCACTTCAATATTGTTAACTCTATGTTCATAGGCACGCAATTTGATTACATTCTCGATAATGCTATTCACCTCTACCGGCTGGGCCGTTGGTTCATGCCTCCGGGCAAAAGTTAGCAAGTTTTTAACGACATCAGCCGCTCGTTGGGCTTCTACGGAGATGAGCCTTAAGTCTTCTTTATTTTCTTCCGTGTAGTCTTTACCTGTATTTAAAAGCAACTCGGCTAGGCCGATGATACCGGTTAAGGGATTATTAAGTTCGTGGGCAACCCCTGCGGCCATTTCACCTATTGAAGCTAACCGATCGGTAAGGTATAACCTGTCCCGCCTTTCATTCTCTTCAGTTATATCTGTTATGATAATCAACAGTTCCTGTTGTTCCATCCTGATTATATTGGAGAGGAATACCCGTGCACCGGTATCCAGTGTATATTGAATTTCATGGTTAATATCATCATTACCGTTGGATTTTACCGCCGATATCGCCCGTAAAAGTTCATCCGAAGCGAAAATATTATAAACTGATTTTCCTATCATCTCCTCAGGATTCTGCCTTAACATCTCATATGCAAATCGATTGGATAATACGATATTTAATTCGTTGTCGAGTACCAGCACGGTGGCTTTCATGGTATTAAGAATACGATCGATTAGTTCTTTTTGCTCTCTTATTTGCATCTCAGCCCGTCTGATTTCGGTGATATCCTGAACGATACCGAATAATTTTACTACTCGTCCCTTATTATCTTTAATCGGATGTACTGATATTTGGTGAAGAGCCATATTACCAGAGGGTAACTTAAACTCTAAGTTAATCTGGTGAGATACCTGTTTTACTCCTTGACCAATATTACGGCTAAATTCAATATACTTTTGCAAATCTTCTGGAGATAAATAACTGAGCAAACCTTCCGTGGTAGGTGGAGGCAGGGTTTTATCACGTTCTAATAATTCATATAAACCATCTGACCAGATAATACTTTCATTGATTATATCAAACTCGTAACTGCCGATTTTACCTAAAGACTGTGCTTCTTTTAAACGTTGTTCACTGGCCTGTATTTTTTCTTCGGCGCGTTTGCGTTCCGTGATATCCGCCGCTGCACCTCTGACGCCTACAATTTTATTATCTTTAATAACGGGCGCTGCGTAAACAACAATAGGGAAAATGGTGCCATCATCCCTGAGAGCAGTGTATTCTTGGGGGCCTACGTGTTCCCCCGTTAATATGCTCGTAACATATTTGGCAATTCTCTCTCTATCCTCTGGGACGAATGATTCAAGCGGATTTCCTTTTATTGCATCTTGTTTGGTTGGGATAGTTGAATTCCAAGCTCTAAGAGCTTCTTTATTGAAATAGACGGCTTGGCCTTTAACATCCAATTCAAAGACACTCATCGGTAACATATCAGCTAATTCCATAAAACGAGCATGGCTCTCTTGCAACTCCTTTTCCGCCCGCTTACGCTCGGTTACATCTCTAATGCTGGTTACAAATCCTTTCGCATTACCATCCTTGTCTTGTATAATAGCTGTATTGATTTCAACATCAAATATTTTTCCATCTTCTCTCACCAGATTGTATGGTATATTGCGAATTCCACCTGTTTTTTTAGTCTTTAATAGATTTCGGAAATATACCAGTTCCTTCTCTTGTCTGAATAATTTAGAAATGTTTTCCCCAATTAGTTCTCGCTTGTTCGTACAGCCGTACAATTTTAATCCGGCCTTGTTGATATCTATGATGCGGCCTTCCAGGTCAAAGCTGATTATGCCTTCGGTTACTGCCTCAATGGTATAACGTACCTTTTTCTCTGAATTGCTCAGCTCTTCCAGCGTCAGCACATTTTTTATGCCGAGTGTGCAGTGTGTCGATATCGTTTCCAGAATATCCTGTGAAATGTGCCTATCAAGAAGATAAACCAGGGTGCCCCACAATTTTCCTTCAATTATTACGGGTGTTACAACAATTTTTTTAATTCCAAGTATTTTTTGTACGGAATCGCACTGAGTTTTCGTCCAAACTCCGCCCAGTGTTTCTGATAACCTTCTGATGACTAAAGTTCTCGGATTTCGCGCATACTCTTGAAACATTAATTCCTTGGCTAATTCGTATCTAAGTTCCCCGTCTCCGGAATCTTTCCCCGAATGACTATCCACAATAAAACCTTTAACGTTCAATAGTTTAGATAAACCCTCATCATTTATTTTAGAATATTGAGGGGGTACAATAAGTTTCCCGGATTCGTCCAACCTGTGTATCACAGCAAAACGTATGCCGGGAATTTCTCCGGCTGAGTCGACAATAAATGTACATACATCATCAAGGGTTTTTTTGTATTCTATACCGATGGAAAGTTCCCTGACCTTTAACAATTGAGCCATAGTGTTTATATGCTCTTTTGAACTTAATTCCAAAGTTCTCTCGAGCATGGCACGGTCACTATCGAATTCCTTATAAGCGTCGTCAATAGCTCGAAGGAAGGCCTGCCATTCCTTATGAGGAGGAAATCGGTCGCCAAACGACTTGCGTATCTGTCGATTGAGTAAGCTATGCATTTCTTTCATAGTTTAACGTTCTAGAAGCGCTGTTATCGTCATAGTCTGGTTATGTAAGTCACACTTATTGCTATTCGATGATGGACAAAGTTCTCCATAAGAGTAATAACCGGTAAGAATAGATTTGTTCCCCAGAACCTCGCGCACTCCCTCAACCTCCTCTTCAGTTCTCTGACGTAGAACCAACTTTCTCCCGACGCAGCTAATTAATATTGCTAAATCCGGTGAAACAGAGTCTAACGCTTGGTAGCTTAACCTGGCCGCACTAACCGAGCCGTCTATTAAACGGTCTAAATTTGCTTTCATCAGACGTGCATAAGAGCCTTCCGGAATGTCACCGGCAAAAGTCAAACTCTGGTCTTTTTCACTAACGGCCAGTATTGTGCGAACTAACGGAGGTGTATTCGGCTCAATACGAACGTTAAGTGGAAAAAGTAATCCGGTAGCCGGTAAACCATGAGCGTGTTCACCCAAATATTCTTTATAGAGTTCTAGAGCAGACCGTCCATCTAATTCATAGAGGATATTTGCTGTAGAACGGGTTACTAAACGTTCCGGACCAAAGGGGTCCCAGCCTCCAACAGAGCCATAACCTACCTTTAACCGGTCACTGTACAGACCCAGGACTGCAACTATACCCGGTTTCGCTTTAGGCTCTTCACAAACCACTAGAGTCTCTTGAAACCGGTCACTATCTGCCGCTAACCCTCCGGTAACATGTATGTTATCCGGAAGATGCTTCATCAGTCCCTTAACTAATTCGGAACCGTTTACTGCCAGCCCGTCGGAAATAGCAAATACGTGAACCAATCCACGTTTTTCCAACGATTTACCTAGAGAAGCCCCTGCCTGATAACTATCTCCTTTTACCTGATCTAGGCTGACAATAGCTGTTTTTAACTGCGTATGCTCGAAATATACTGCCGTGGTTACCAGCGTATTATCAAGCACCTGGATGCCTGATATTTCACCTGCCGTGGAGCAACCCAGGAGATGGGCACCGGGATATGTCTTCCTAATTTTTTGAAGAATACCGGATTTTTTTAATACCTGAGGAGTGCCGAATACTAGCACCAGCTGTGCTGTGTCCCCGGGAAATGATGGTTTCGTGGCTACTTTTTTCCTGACTTTCGGCCATATAATCTGTTCGACTTTCATAATACCCCTTTCGGCACAACCTATAATTCGGTGCTATCACCAATATTAGAATTTTGTATTCGCTGAGTTTTATAAATAATTAGTCTTAAAAAGGCAACACTCACGGATACATAAAATGAGGAGAAACTAACCTATCTGTGAGTGTTTTTCCTTTATACAGTTACTTAATATATTTTGACAATAAAGCAATAATTTTGCCTAAATATTATCAGACTAATTAGACCATGTCAACGGGTTAATGACCCCTAAAGTATTCATCAGTATAACATTTTCCATATCTTTTAAATTCGTTATAAGACTCATGAATCTTGGAAATTGCCTCTTGGTATCAGGTATTTAACCCTGATGGCCACCGTTTAGTACCTAAATAGGTCTTGTTTACCCTCGATGACAATGTCAGAATTTTTATAAATATATGTGTATTTGCACAAACAATTAGGAGGTAAAATGAACAAATACAAAGGTGATTCAAAGAGGAAGGTTAAGCTAAGTGTACAGTGGAAAATGATACTGCTCGGACTGGCTGTCGTGGCAGCTTTCCTGGTCCTAATCCTCGGCGTTATTCTTCCGGGTATGCAGAGCTCACTCATGACGGAAAAAGAAACCAAGACAAAAGAACAGGTACAGACAGCCTGGACACTTGTAAATGCCGCTTATGACCAATATCTCGCGGGTACCTTAACTGAAGGCGAAGCTAAAACTCTCGCCTTCAATGAAATAAACGTACTGCGTTATGGAGATGATAACTCGGGTTATTTTTGGATAAGCGACCTCGATGCACATATGGTAATGCATCCGAATAAGCCGGAAATGAACGGCACGGACCAGACTAATTATAAAGACCCCAACGGGAAAGCCATATTTATAGAAATGGCCAGTATCTGTAAGCAGCAGGGAGAAGGTTTCGTTAATTACGAATGGCAGTACGGTACGGATACCAATCGAATCGAGCCGAAAATTAGCTATGTGAAAGCTTTCCAGCCCTGGGGTTGGGTAATTGGAACCGGTATATATACGGTAGATGTTAATGAATTGATAAATGCTAAAAGAACTCAGTACATGCTTATCGGTGCCGGTGTTGCCGCAGCTTGTTTCATTATTATTTTCTTCATCAGCCGGATGATATCAAGAAATATCAGAAAAGCCGCTGATGTCGCTAATGAATTGGCCATCGGAGATGCCAATCAAGATGTTGATATAAAATCCAATGATGAAACCGGGGAGATGGGACAATCACTGGCTAAAGTAGTGGTCTACCTTAGAGACATGTCTCAGATAGCCAACCAGATAGCTGAAGGTGATTTGACTATGACCGTCGAACCTAAATCTGATAAGGATACACTTGGTATTTCCTTTAGCAAAATGGTGGTAAATCTCCGCCAGTTAGTTAAAAAAGTCGGCGAGAATGCCATGTCATTAGCCTCCGCTAGCACTGAATTGGCCGACTCATCCGAACAATCAGGCTCAGCGACAAACCAGATTGCCGGTGTAAGCCAGCAAATTGCCAAGGGTGCGGAAGAGCAGACCAAGGGTATAAGCGGCGTCCGTGGTGCTCTGGATGAATTATCCAAATCGATAGATATGGTTGCTGAGGGTAGTAATCAGCAGACCACTTCTGTTGAACAGGCCGTAGACATCGTGAAACAGGTATCCGGTGCAGCGGAACAGACTGCCAGCAACGCCCAGGAAGCCGCGAACAGTGCCACTAAGGCAGCCGACGTTGCCCGTAAAGGTTCCAGCACCGTAGAAATGACTATCGAAGGAATCGCCAAGATTCACTCTTCGATGCAGGAAGTATCCCGTAAAATAGCTGAATTAGGTAAACATTCTGAGGAAATTGGTAACGTTATTGCGGTAATCGACGACATTGCTTCACAAACCAACCTCCTGGCCTTAAATGCCGCTATCGAGGCTGCCCGTGCCGGAGAGCAAGGTCGCGGTTTTGCTGTAGTAGCTGATGAAGTGAAGAAATTAGCCGAACGAACAGCTAAAGAGACAAAAGAAATCGCAACGCTGGTCGGTGCAGTACAGAAAGGTGTCGGTGAATCAATCAATGCCGCAACTGAGGGAGCCAAGCAGGCAGAAAACGGTTCTAAACTGGCCAATGACGCCGGTTCGGCATTAAACAATATCATGGATGCGGTTAACAGTATGGTATCCCAGATCGAGCAAATATCTGCCGCCGCAGAGGAAATGAGCGCCTCTTCCAGTGAAATGGTTAAAGTAATTGACGGCGTCAGTAAAGTTGCCGAGAGCAACTCTAAAGTAGCGAAGCAAATGGCTGTAGCTAAGAACCAGGTCAGCGATTCTACGAATGTGGTGGCTGCCACTATTGAGCAAAACAGTGCTGCCACACAGGAAATGTCGGCTTCCACCGAACAGATGAGTGCCCAGGTACAGCAAGTGGTAGCTTCATCTAAGACGACATCTAAGATGGCTTTGGAACTCCAGCAAGTGGTCTCCGTGTTCAATATCGGTAACGAAGAACAAAATAACGGTAAAAAGGATATCTTGAGTAAATTAGCTGCTTCGCCAACTAATGCTTAAAAAAATAACGGGGAGGGTTGGTCCAGTTTGTTAACCTGTCCAACCCTCTCTAATCTTCGGTTAGCTTAATTAAGACGGTAAAAGGAGATACAACTATGACTAACGATGCAGTATTAAACGAAAAACAGGTAGCGATTTTCGAACTTAATGGTGAAACCTATGGGCTGGATATTGGTATGGTTCATGAAATAATCCAGATGCAACCGATAACCCGCGTACCAAAAGCACCTTTTTTCGTCGAGGGTGTAATAAACCTCCGAGGAAAGGTAATACCAGTAATAGATATGGGTAAAAGGTTCGGTCTTGATAAGGTAGAACGGACAAAGAATAACCGTATCGTGGTAGTGGACATAAACGGCACAACTATCGGCATCATCGTTGATGCGGTAACCGAAGTATTACGTATTTCTAACTCCGCCGTTGAAACGGTATCCAGTGTAGTTACTGCCGGCGATGCGGATTATCTCCAGGGAATCGCTAAAATCGGAGATAGAATGATTATCCTGCTAGAACTCGGCAAAATGTTATCTAAAGATAGCATGTTTACGGAGATATCTGCGTCGCAACGTCAGTCTGATAGCCGAACCGCCGAATTGGCCGCGGCCGGTAAAAATTAAAATATGTAATTACCCGTGAGCGGATTTCACCTATGGGTAAATACATAAGCACTAGCAAATTAACACTTTACCCATTTAGCAACGGTTACTCAGTAACTTAAGCAACAGGAATTATACTTGAGAGGAATAATCCCGTGAAATTAGCCGAAGGAATAAGTCAGGAAGATATCAAGCTGTTTCTCGCGGAAGCAGACGAACAAATCCAGCTACTTGATGAAGATATCGTACGTCTCGAACGGGAATCTGACAACAGTAATCTGCTACAGGAAATCTTCCGGGCGTCTCACACTATCAAAGGGTCCTCCGCAATGATAGGTCACCAGCGGATGTCTCGAGTAGCTCATGGGATGGAAAACGTACTCGATAAGGTCCGTAAAAGGACTATAGCCATAAGTCCCGGAGTGGTTGACGTTCTTCTGGAAGGCCTGGATATATTAAAAATATTAAAGGAAGAATTATTAACCGGAGAAGAAAACAGTCTGGATATAGAAGCTGTTTTAAGAGAACTCGATACTGTAAATAACACTGCCGACATTTTATCTGAAACTTGTTCGGTGAAGGAACAGCCGGATTCCGTTTACGCTAAATCCACCTCTGACAAAATAGAAGTGCCTTCAGAGGGTCAACACACTTACCACATTAAAGTGACGATAAATAAAGATACCGGCTGGGTATCGGTACGGTGCTTTCAGATTGTCCAGGAATTAACCAGGGTCTCCAACATTATCAGTTCGACTCCTTCATTATCAGACATCGAAAACGAAAAGGGTGATACGGAAATCGATCTTATTGTTACCAGCAACAAAGATGAAAAAACTATAAAAGATGTATTGATTTCCGTACCGGAACTGGAAAGTGTTACGGTATCTTCAAACGGCACTTCGAATAACAATTCATCTGCTCCGGAAAAACCGGAGACACTTACCAACGATACAAGTACAGTTAATAAAGATATCGAGATGGTAAAAAATCCCGTTGATATAGGTACCGTTAAAAAAGATGCCAGCGGCGTAAAACAGACAGTCAGGGTAGATGTAAGTCGCTTGGATGTTTTGATGGAGCAAATCGGGGAGCTGGTTATTAACCGCAATCATATCAGCCAAATTGGTAAAACGCTGGCGGAAAAATACCAGGATGATGAACTAGTTCGCAGTCTCAACGACAGCCTGTCTCTAACAGTTAAAATAGTTAACACACTCCAGCAGGATATTATGACCATCCGGATGTTACCCATTGACCTCGTCTTCAATACTATGCCTCGCATGGTAAGAGATTTGGCCCGAAAAACCGGAAAAGATATCGATTTCATTATAGAAGGAAATGAAACGGAAGTTGACCGCAGCGTTATTGAACACCTGCGTGACCCACTTATCCATCTTCTTAGAAACTCTGTGGACCATGGAATTGAATCCCCAGCGAAGCGGAGCGCCATCGGCAAACAGGAAAAAGGAACAATACGGTTATCGGCTTTCCATGAACAGGACCATATTGTGATTACGGTGTCGGATGATGGTAAAGGAATTGATTCTGACGTTGTTAAAGCCGCTTCGATTAAAAAAGGCTTAATTACCCCTGAAATAGCGTCTCGCCTCTCCGATAACGAAGCGGTAAACCTGATTATGATGTCAGGTGTCTCCACTGCGAAACAGGTGTCCGAGGTATCCGGCCGCGGTGTCGGCATGGATATCGTAAGAAAAAATATAGAGCGTTTGAACGGGACTATTTCTATCGACTCCAATCCGGGTAAAGGTACTCAATTTACCCTTATACTACCTCTCACATTAGCCATTATTCCGACTCTTTTAGTCAGTATAGACCGTACAGTTTGCGCTATCCCTCTCAATACTATCGATGAGGCTATACAACTGTATAGTAAAGATATTAAGACTGTATTGGGTAAAGAAGTAACATTATATCGAAATAACGTTTTACCTCTGCTACGTCTGAATTCTATTTTCAAATGGAATTCGGAAAGTACGGAACGCCGGACATTAAACCGGGTAGTAGTGGTTAAAGCCCATGAAACGCATATAGGAATTATCGTTGATGAGTTAATCGGACAGCAGGAAATTGTCGTCAAATCACTCGACCAGTTCGTGGGAGGAGCCAACGGCATCAGCGGCGCCAGTATTCTCGGTGACGGACAGGTAGTCCTGATACTGGATGTTGCTTCGCTGGTGAAGAGTACGATTACCGATTCTCAGAACAGTCTCGAAAGCAAAGAACCACAGCGTATACCGGCACTATCTGTATCTAAGTAACTGAATAGGCAACTCAATAGGAGGAAAACCGTGGAACTAGTAAAAAATATTGACCTTGAAATCCAGGATGGGAGTTTCAGAGCCGAGGTTCTTAAGAGAGGTATGAGTAATGCCGTTACCGGCCTTTCTCAAATGGTCGGCAGAGAAATCAAGATCGCAAGCTTGAATATTAGGAGAATTCCGGTCAAAGATATCTCCGACCTTTTCGGCGGGCCGGAAGCTATTATTGTGGGAGTATATCTGCAAATATGCGGCAACTCTAACGGCCACATGATAGCCGTTTATAAACCGCAAACCGCTTTCGATTTGGTCGATTTATTATTGGGTCAGCCGGCAGGTTCAACAAAGGATTTATCTGAGATGGAACGGTCCGTACTGGGAGAAGTCGGTAATATTATGGGTTCATTTTTCTTAAACCACTTAGCCAATTCTACCGGTATAGAACTACAACCATCACCTCCGGCAGTATTGATGGATATGGCCGGGGCCATTCTTGATGTAGCTACCGCAAGCGTTTTGGAATACAGCGACCATACTTTCGTCATTGAGACAATATTTGAAACGTCTGACGGTCAGGTAGCCGGTACGTTCCTGGTTATGCCCGTACCGGGTTTTGAAATGAGCTAAGTATTTATTAGGGTGGGGGGAAATGGTAATTGAAACTACATTTAGAAGTCTGGTTGATAACCAGGACTCAATTATAGTCGGATTGGGGGAAATGCAGGTAACAATGCGGCAATCAGCCGTCCTGTCCTGTATCGGTCTCGGCTCTTGTATTGCCGTTTGTATATATGACAGTTTGTTCAAAGTAGGCGGTATGGTGCATATCGTACTCCCTCAACATGACGGATTATCCGAAAAAAATGTGGCTAAATATGCTAATACAGGGGTACCTCTCCTCATTAAAGAGGTCCTTCGACAGGGAGCTAGCCGCTCTCACCTCACGGTAAAAATAGCCGGAGGTGCTCAAATGTCACTGGCTCCGGGTTTGAAAAGTACATTCAGAACCGGGGAACGCAACCTTGAGGCGGTAGTGGAAGCCCTTAATAAAGAAGGGTTAATGCCGGTTTCAAGTGACGTGGGCGGAAGTAAAGGACGGACTGTACGCCTGTATGTAAATTCAGGCAAAGCTACAGTTAAAACCGTAGGAGATGAAGAACGGGAACTATAAATATATTCCTATTATATATAGATATTGGAGGATAAATAAAAATGGCAACAATAATGGTCGTCGATGATGCCATGTTCATGCGCCGGAAGTGTGCCCAATTGCTGGTCGACCAAGGACATCAGGTAGTAGAAGCTTCGAACGGGGCAGAAGCAATCGCCAAGTATAAAGAGTGTAAACCTGACGGTGTTTTGCTTGATATTACAATGCCGGATGTCGATGGCCTGCAAGCATTAAAGGGTATGAAGGAAATCGACCCTGAAGCAAGGGTAGCGATGTGTACGGCAATGGGACAGCAAAGCATAGTGATAGAAGCCCTAAAATCCGGGGCAATTGATTTTGTAGTCAAGCCCTTCGATGCCAATAGAGTAAAAGCCGCCGTCCAAAAGTTAATCCAATAACTCTTACGGGGAAAAACTTGATAAAGGGTACGAGATGAAGGACAAAATAAGAGCATTCGTAGTTGATGATTCTAGTTTCGTTGTAATGTCCATTATTAAGAAACTACAGACAGACTCGGAAATCGAGGTTATCGGCTCGGCACATAACGGCCGGGAAGCCCTCGATAAAATACGGGTTCTTAAGCCGGACGTTATTACTTTAGACGTTATTATGCCGGAGATGGATGGCTTAACCGCCCTCAAGCATATTATGTCTGAGATACCAACACCCGTAATTATGCTGAGTGCATTAACCAGTGAAGGTGCGGAAACCACTATCAAGGCACTGGAATTAGGTGCTGTTGATTTCTTCTTGAAACCGTCCGCACTCCGTCCCACCGGTGGAGATGAAACCGGTGATAATTTAATTGAAAAAATTAAGCGGGCAGCAAAATCTAAAACCGGGCATTTTACTATCATAAAAAGCCCTGTGATAAAACAAATCGGTGAAACAACGAGCACTAAGAGGTCGCTTCGTCCTGGAAATGATTATCCGGTAATTATTATCGGCAGTTCTACGGGCGGTCCTAGAGCTCTTATGCAAGTCATTCCCTTTCTGCCGAAGGATTTTCCGGCGGCGGTATTAATCGTCCAGCATATGCCTCCCTTGTTTACTAAATCGCTGGCTGACAGATTGAACCAGGCATCGCAAATACCGGTTGCCGAAGCCGCTGACGGCAATATAGTTGAAGCAAGCCATGTCTTTATGGCACCGGGCGGCTACCATATGGTCGTCACTAAAGGAAATCGTATTAGATTGAATCAAAATCCGCCGGTATTAGGGGTACGACCCTGTATTGATATTACAATGAAGTCGGTTGCAGATGTTTATGGTGCTTTATCTATCGGGGTGGTGTTAACGGGGATGGGAACAGATGGCACACTGGGTACATCTTCAATCAAGGCAACCGGGGGGAAAACTATCGTGCAAAACGAAGTTACTTGTGCTGTTTACGGTATGCCTCAGAGCGTGGTCAAAGCCGGTCTGGCCGATAAGGTACTCCATATCGACCGAATCGCTAATGAACTAATTCAAATGTGTTGCAGCAGCTTAAATAATACGGTAAAGGAACACTGTAATGAACGAAATTGAATACGATTGTATTAAACGAAAAATCAGAAGCTTAACCAAAATCGACCTGAATTGTTACAAGACAAGTCAGATGATGCGCCGCCTCGACGGATTTATCCTCCGGTCCAAAGCGGCTGGGGTTGTTCAATATTGCCAGCAATTGGAGCAAGACCCGGAAGAAGTAAGAAAACTACGTAATTTTTTAACGATTAACGTCACTGAGTTCTTCCGTGACTACTCTCACTTCGAGATACTGCGTAAAATAATCCTTCCGGAACTATTAAAATACAGCCCGGCTTTGAATATATGGAGTGCCGGCTGCTCGGACGGAGAAGAACCGTATTCCCTGGCGGTAATGCTGGCGGAACTTACACCGGGTGCTAAACACCGTATTATGGCAACCGATATTGACAGTGAAAGCTTGCACAAAGCTATGTCTGGAGGCCCTTACCGTCCTCCAGAAATGAAAAATGTACCCCAACCTCTTCTCGATAGGTATTTCAACTATACTAATAACAGTTACTGGATAAACAACCGGTTACGTAATAAAATCGTTTTTTCCCAACACGACATGACACGGGACAGATTTCCCGTAAATCTCGATTTAATAATATGCCGTAATGTTACTATATATTTCTCTAATGAAGCCAAAGCAGCCATTAATCTCGGCTTCTGGAACTCCCTTAAAAAAAACGGTGTCTTATTTATCGGGGCTACGGAAACTATGTTGAACGCCGGAGATTTAGGTTTCGAAAGGCTGCATTCCTGTTTTTATAAGAAGAACCGGATTGCCGTACCGGAAAAGTCAAAGATACTGGTGTCTGCATATTAAATTGTAAGGTGATAAACCATAATGCGAAGAATCACTATTAAATACGCTCAGCCCGGTATGATACTCGGTATGCCGGTTTATGACTACTTCGGAAAAGAGGTACTCGGCCGGCGCACTAAATTATCCGACCAACATATCAGCCTTATGAATAAAAACAGTGTCAGTGAGATACTAATTGAGGACTGGCGTGTGGATGATGTCATCGTGGCACCGATGATTTCGCCTGAGAAAGAAGGTAAACTGGCAGACGCCTTTCGACAGTTGTTGATATCTTCGAAAAACGCCCAGAGTATCAATGTTGAAGGTGTCAATGACGTGAACGTAGCCATTATGGAGATAGCCAGAAACCTCAGTCTAAGTATTTTAGGGGAAATCAATGTCTCTTGCTCGGTTTCTCAAAATGATTATGCTTATGTTCAGCCGGTTAAGTCAGCGACCCTATCAATGGCACTGGGGCAGAGACTGGGCATGCCGACGGATAGACTTGTTATCATCGGTATGAGTGCCATATTAAAAGATATCAGTAACATCTACCTTTCCCTGGGGACTAACCAAGCCCCTCCATCATCGATAGATGAAACGGAAATAATTCCCGAGCACCCTATGATGAGTTATAAACTAATTAAGCAGGTCAATAACATTAATGATGAAATCGCGAGGGCTGTCCTGCAACATCATGAATGCTGGTGCGGCCGGGGCTACCCGCGTGGGTTGAAGGAACAACAGATTTCCCCTTACGCCCAAATAATAGCGGCAGCGGATGCCTTCACTTCCCTGGTAGTGGACCACCCCGATAAAGATAGATATATGTCTCATGAAGCAATTGAATATATTATGGCCGGCAGCGGAGACCAGTTTAATCCGGACCTAGTTGAGTCTTTCGTTAGAAAAATCCCGGCCTATCCTAACGGTTTGAATGTTAAATTAAACACCGGAGAAATCGGTATCGTTTCCGACCCCAATCTCGGCTTCGTAGCCAGACCATTCATCAGAATATGTTATGAACCGGAACGGGGTAATCTCAAAAAGCCTTATGATATTAATTTAGCCAAAGCGGAATACCAGCATATGTTGATTTCGAAAGTACTGGAGTACGATTAGTGGGTAGCGATGACGAGAAAGTTCTTACTCAAGCCGATGTAGATGCTCTAGTAGCTCTGGTTCCAAGTAAACCGCGTGCTACGGTCAGTGATACCCAGCAGCTACAGATTGAGGAAATAGGCTCACCGGTTCCCGATGAAACTGTAGCGATAGAGATACCACCCGACGAAGCATCTCCCATTCCTCAGTCTTCTTCTCCGGAACTTGAGAGCATTCAAAAATCCCTGGCTGATATGGTAATTCAGGTGACCAATCTTACTGACGCAGTCCGCCGGATTGAAGTACTGGAAAAGAAAACCGAACAGATAGCGAAATCAGTCAGCCAGTCACCGAATACAATCACGCAATCTCTGGAATTGCGCATTGATGAGCTTCAATCCCAATTGCAAAGTTTCTACCAGAAGGTCCATAACAAGCATGAATTACGGGAAGACTTCCAGTGTTCTCACTGCAAATCAAAAGCTACTGTTGCCTTCTATGCCAAGTGTACTACCTGCGGCAAAGAAAAGTGGTTCGGCTGGTGGCCCGCTAAAAAGCCCGCTAAATAGCATCCAGCGAGCTACTTTCCTTTCACTATTCCTAAAAAGTCTTCATTTTCCTCTAAAGAAATGTTATGTCTATTTTATATCCGGTAACTCAATATTGAATAATCGGAATATCTGTATTCCTTTGATTATTATCCGTTTAAACCCTTTCTAATACCTTCCCTTTTTGCCAGCATTCTTCATGTGGTAAAATACAAAGCGGTTAAATTGGTAAAACGTTTCCTTTTTATCGGAGTATAGTAATGAGGAATACCGGATTATGTGTGGATATCAAGTCCCTGCTAAAGAACCGTACGATAATAGTGATTATCGGTTTATTCTCCGTTTTGGAACTGGTGGATGCTTTTTTAACGAATTGGGCAATAAACAGAGGATTGGTCTGGGAAGGTAACCCCTTGATATCCGGTATCGCCGGTAATGTTGATTTTCTTATTTTAAAAGGAGCCGGGGCGATACTATCGGGGCTTATTGTGCTGGTATTGTTTAAGCATTTCCCCAAACTGTCCCTGGCTACCGGAGTTAGTATCGCCTTATTTTATATGGTCATCCTCACATGGAACACCGGTCTGCTCCTTAACGTAATAGCCTGATTTATCTTTAATACTTCATATCAACCCCGATTGACTTAATATATCCAGTACAATAATTTCACATCTATCTTACTGTCAGTATCGAGTATGTGCGGATGGAACGTGTAATAACCGCTGTTCCATTGTTGTTCGTGTGGTTGCAATATAATCGTTCCGTGCCTCAATAGCTGTTCGCAAGGTTCATCAGGTGTCGATACAAATAATGACCCGTCTACTCCGACACAGATATATTCACCGGATGGCGTGGTTATCGCTATCCTGATATATTCCCCGACACCGGACACCGTCCATTCGAAATGTAGTGTATCGCTAGCCGACAAATAAATAGGTAAAGTATATTCTTTATATTGTTCCGGCGGTTTAATTACGAGATTAAAATTATTTTGTTCAAGCTTGGGTTGGGTTATTTTTATCGAAGTAGTAGTTGGTTTTAAAACAGCTTGAGTTATTTCCGGTTCTGTCTCACCACCCATCATACTGCAGCCCGAAATCGCCCCAGCCAAGAAAAAGGTTCCCGCTATGATTGATAAAAATAATCCCGACTTAAGGAAGTTTCTACGCACTTTCTTTACCGGCAATTCGGCAAATATGTCACTCCGGTGAATCCTTTTATCTATTAATGCAAATATATTTCTCATTCAATCAGCTCCTATTATTTTTCAAAAGAGCTATAAGATTCTTACTATCCTCAATTAAATTACCGATATCCACATCCTTCAAGTCCCTTGCTAATTTAGTTGCTTCCGTATCTTCCACAATTTCCTTTGAAAACATTTTCGACAAATCACCTAACGATGAAATCGGCTCCGGGGTTTTCTTATCAACTTCCGGCTTGACCTCCGCCACTACGAGGTTGGCCTTTTCAGGAGTCGCTTTTGGTTTATCGGTTTCCGGTTTGACCGGAGGTTTAATATTTTTATTGTCCGCCGTTTTAGCTGCCACCGAGGGAAGACTCTTTTGCCCCTGGGGTACCGGAGTTTGTACTTTAGACGTTTCTTTTATAGATTCCTGTTTTCTTACCGGTTTTTCTACTTGCTTCGGCTGAATTATAATGTTTGGTTTTGACGCTTTGTCTGTATTATTACTTATCGGCTCTGCTTTCGGACTTTCTCTTTTAATTTCGGGAGGTAATTTTGTACCGACTTGTGAGACATTACCGATAGGTTTGTCGTCCGTAATACTGATTGGTGCTCCCGATTGGACTGACATTGAATCCTGGGCAGAAGGATTTGATTCCGCTCTCTTGTCACGTTTAGTGCCGGACATGCCACGGCTTCTTGAGGCTCCCGGCTTAATAAAATACACGATGGTCAAACCCGCAACCGTAGCCGCCATGAGAAGGATAAAAATATATAATATAACCGCTGTCATACTTCCATCCATTTTTTTATTACCTCACTTGGTTATTTAAAATTTAAAAACATCGTATCTACAAGGGGAGGCACAAAATATATTACTACCCCGGATATTGCAACCGTAATAGCCAAGTAATATATTAGTTTTGTGGTATGTCCTCCGCTTACGGCGTATACCGTAAATGCATTTGCTAGCGTCAGCACGACAATTACAAGCATAATCATAAAGTGCAACAGATTCATCTCAGTACTGCTCTGACCAAAAAAACCTACCGACGGAATACCCGTCATTGAAATTGCTGAACCACTCCCATCCGATTGAGCTATGGATTCGACGAGTTTGGAGAAGGCGACAAATATCTGATAAACAAACGTAGATAAAACCGTGAGGACGGCATGCATTGCAATGACCAACCAGGTAAAACCTGAAGCAATTTGACCTCGCTGGGCGCGTAATAACGATATCTTCATAGCATAAGAGCTGGCTTCATTAGCAACTTTTTGCGGTTCGCCACCCAGGCTGATTCCGTCCCAGAACATACGAACACTGCGGTTTACTAGCTCCGAGCCCGTCTCACAAACAAACCTGTTCCAGCATAAGCTGGGACTAATACCGGCCAACAGACGGGTATATAAAAGTTTAACGTCTTCGGTTAGTATGCCTAACGACCGAAAGTCCAACCGTCCCATCGCCTCGGTAGCTGTTGCCCCGATGGCTGCCATCGTACCACCGAGCGAACGGAGAAAAGCAGCGATGTCGGAGTCACGCTTACCGACTTTTTTATCATCCTGCATCGCAACATATCCGACAGGAAACAGAAAAGCACTCGCAGCCATCATTATCAAGCCCAAATCAGCTCCCATAATAACCAGGAAAATACAAAATATGCCGCCGATTGGAAGCAGGATTTTGGTCAATCTTTTAACCAGATTTTGCTCACTGGTTTGGTAAGGCAATGAATGGTTCTTGGTTTCTCGGGGTGCGGTATTGTATAGGAACCAGGCACCAAATATTGTGACCAGAATTGTCAGTGCCGTAACCGACACAATAAAGGCGGTACTGACATTCCCGATAATCATAGTTACCACTGACATAACGGTAACTAGTGCTGAGGTTAAAATTAAAGAAATATATGCATCGGACCATTTTCTTAAAAGGTCGATTCTTCTTTCGTAGCTATGGCTATATGATTCTGAAATGATATAGGCTTCACGGTCCAGAAAAGCAACTACATCTTCACCTGACGCTAGTGCGTTAGACAGCCGCAGTAGTAAAGCCTTAATCGATGGCTCTTTAATTTTTTCACCGATTATACGACATGCCTGGGCGTAATCCCGGTTAAACATCTTGGCCACAAAATCCACTCTTCTAAAGTAGCGCGTAGCGATATATGGTAACTTTGCTGCATGGTAAAATAGACCACTGCGTGAAATACCCGATATCGCTATGGCGGCCATATATGACAGCTGAGAAAAGAAATCTATATCGGAAAGCTGTGCATCAAAAGCATCATTAGCTTTCTTCTTCGGCTCATTCTTTTTCGTCCAAAATTTCCAATTCATTAGAACAAACCTTCTTGCTGGGCTCTATTCAATACATCGAGTACTTCATAGAAACCATTAACACCTCTGTCCTTGTGCAGCTTGCTTAGAATAATTGCCCGTCTTTCCATCTCGGCATATATCCTCTGCTTTTTTTGCTGCGGTATACCTAACCTGGGGGCAATCTTCTCTTCCAGAACAAAGCTGGTCATATACCCGGTAAATTCGAAAACATCCGTTTCCTGATTCCATTTAAAACTATCCACAAACGAAAAGGATTCTGTTGATGAATCGTAACTCACTATTTCCGAAATATTGGTAATCCGCCGACCGGTTTTCCCATTTGGTAATTTTACCTGGCTGGTAAAAATAACGACGTTCAGATTATCGACATAGTTTTTAGGCACCAGAATCGGGTCGCCTGTCACACGCTGTATTAACTTTTCTATGGAGGCGGCGTGGAAGGTCGCCATTACCGAATGCCCGGTCTGCATCGCCTGGAAAGCAACATTGCCTTCTTTGCCTCTAATTTCACCTACCATTATCTCATCGGGGCGTTGCCGCAGGGCTGCTTTCAGTAGGTCGAACATCGTGATTGCCCCGCTGCTGTCCTCAACTTTATTGGATTGGACGACTTCACGTATCCAATTCTGGTGAGGGACCTGTAGTTCGGGGGTATCTTCAATCGTTATGATTTTCGCCAGCGGTGGTATAAACGCGGTTACTGCATTAAGTAAGGTGGTCTTACCGGAAGCAGTTTCTCCGGAAACGAAGACATTCATACCGTTGCCGATAGCCAGAGATAGATAGGCCAGCATCTGATAACTAATCGAACCGGATTCCAAAATTTCAAAAACAGAAAGAGGAACCTCGCTGAATTTGCGGATACTGAAATTAGACCCCCGTCTGGAAACGTCACGTCCGTAAACGATATTAATCCGGGAACCGTCAGGCAAAGTCGCATCGGAAATGGGATTTTTAAAGGTTACCGGTTTCTTCACGCGTTCCCCTAACCAGAGTACAAACTCGTCCAAGTCTTCATATACCTGAAAATCTACCGTACTTACCAGGCTTTTAAATATCTTGTGTTCGATAAAAACCCTGCCCAAACCCGAACAACTTATATCTTCGATATATGGGTCGACTATAAATGGATCTATAGCCCCCAGTCCTATCTTATTCCGAATAAACAAGTATTTTACGCCGTCAAATTGGCGTTTTGTCAGCTTTATTTTGGAGATTCCCGCAGTATATTTATTAAGAAAGCCCAATCCCTTTTTTTCAGTCTTGGTTACGGGGGCATCAAGTGTATCGGTTACTAAACTGAGATAATCCAGATATTGTCTCTCTTTGTCTTCATCCGGATTGATTCGCTTAAGCCGACTCTTTAAATTCAGCAGTTGAACCTCGATATCCTGCATCAAACTATCCAGGTCAAGCCCGAAAGACGGCTCTATCGGGATATAGTGGTTACGTTCCTCACCGGTTAAAATGTGAATAAATACGCCGCTACGGTGTACCGGATATATCAAATTGGGACGCTGGCTTTCCCCGGATTTCCTTGACAAGCTTGATACATATTGAGGAACGCCCATTTCAGATACCGGTAATGAATTAAGGTACGCCAGCAAATGAGGATGGGCATTAGTAGCCTTGATCATTGCTTCCGGAAGCTCTCTCAAAAGGTCTTCTTTTAACTGCCTGTCATTATCGGTTTCGTTCTTAATATCAAACGGTATCGTATTTACTGCCATGAATGCCTCTTTTTTAATTTATGAACAGTTATTATTTAAAATAGCCCCTGCCGCTGTGCGCGGCTTAGAACATCGAGTACTTCATAGAATCCTCTTATTTTTTGAACCGTATGTAATTCTTTCAGAATATTCGCCCGTCTTTCGATTTCATCATATATTTTTTGTTTCTTATTATTCGGAATACCTAACCGCGGAGCTATTTTATGCTCCAGTAAGTAACTGGACATAAGACCCGTGAAGGCATAATTATCTTTAGACTCATCATAATGAAACGCCTCGGAAATATTAAATGATTGCGTACTCGGCTCCCAACCTACTATCTCCGCGATACTCGTTATCCGCCGGCCATTTTTCCCGTTGGGTAACCGGACCATGCCCGTAAGAACGGCTACATTTAAGTTATCAATATAAGCCTTGGGTACAGATATAGGGTCTCCGGTAATTCTCTGTATCAACTTCTCAATGGATGCGGCGTGAAAGGTTGCCATTACCGAATGCCCGGTTTGCATCGCCTGAAAAGCGATATTACCTTCCTTACCTCTGATTTCACCGACGATTATTTCGTTGGGACGCTGCCGCAGAGCAGCTTTCAGCAAATCGAACATGGTCACCGCACCGGTGCTGTCCTCAGCTTTAGTTGACTGCACCACTTCACGTATCCAGTTTTGATGCGGAACCTGTAATTCCGGCGTATCTTCAATCGTAATAATCTTGGCCAGCGGCGGTATAAATGCAGTAACCGCATTGAGTAAAGATGTTTTACCGGAAGCCGATTCGCCGGCTACAAAGACATTCATACCGTTACTGATCATCAATGATAAATAAGCCAGCATATGATAATTAATCGAGCCGAATTCAAGAATTTCAAATATGGAGAGGGGAACCTCGCTGAATTTACGGATACTGAAGTTGGAACCCCGCTTGGAAACATCACGCCCGTAAACGATATTAATACGGGAACCGTCCGGCAAGGTAGCATCGGCAATCGGATTCTTATAAGTAACCGGCTTCCGTATTCTTTCCGCTAACTCGATGACATATTCATCCAGGTCATCGAAATTAATAAAGTTTACCGTGCTTTTTAAACTCTTAAATACTTTATGCTCAATAAAAATATGACCCGTCCCAGAACAGCTGATATCCTCGATATAAGGGTCGGTTACAAGTGTATCTAAAACACCCATCCTTACCTTATCCCGCAAAAATAAATATCTTATGCCTTCGAGTTCTTTTTTACTTACTCTAACGTTTTTCAACGGATCGACTTCTTCTTTTCGTCTCAAACGCCATAAGTACGGGCTGATCGACTTCGAGCGGGGTTTGTTCAGGTTTGCCGTTACGTCATCCAGATATTTTAACAGGTGTTTTTCACGGTCTATTTCAGGATTGATACCCGGAATTTTTTCACTTATAGCAATACAGGCATCTTCTATCTGTTCGGAAAGCGTTTCCAGTTTCAGCGTCGTCGTCGGTTCGATGGGGATATAGTGGTGGCGGTATCCGCCTTCATCGAAAAGAATATGAACAAAGATACCATCCTGTTTAATGGGATAAATAATATTCGGAACCTTAACCTCGGCCATTTTTCTCGATAATTCCGGTAGATACTCCGGCATACCTACCTGTGAAATCGGTAAACGGCAAAGGTAATCAAAGAGATGGGAGTTCTGTTCCGCTACTTCGCACAGTGTTTCCGGAAGTGACTCCCGTAACTCTTCCCGGGTTTGTTCCAGTTCACTTTCTTTAACCTCATGTCCGATATCGAACGGAAGTATTATATTCGGCATGGTAAACGCAACTATAAGCCTGTATGCGTAGTTGCGTCCTCCTTATTATCATATTCAAATGCTTTATTCTTTTTAATAGTTGACGTTTTAATTAACTAAGCTTTAGCCCGGGAGAGTGGCATTATTTTCATACCAACTTCCGGTTCCACCTCAAAAGTAATAACATTACCCGTACTCTGAGCTGCCCCTCTTATTTTCGCCACTTCCAGTGTTTTTACGAGCTTGTCGCCGACTTTTTCTATAGTCAGTTTGAGGTGAGCATCGCAAGCCGACCGTACGCGTATAAGAATGTCATTATTAACAGCATATGTGTGAATCACATTTATGATTGTTCTACCCTGGTCGCAATAACTTTTACACCGCTCGAAGTAGCTGAGAATATCACCGTCGCTCGTATTGGACACAATCGGAGTCAGGGAATCTATCACGAATAATTGATAGGACTGTTGTTTTTCTACGGTTTGCAGAACGGTATCGAATGTTTTACTGGCGCACACTTTTACTTCAGACGGTCTCATATAATAGACCTTAACTCTCCCCAATAGCATGAAATCCAATATGCCCAGCCCCAGACTATCCATCTGTTTCACCAGGCTTCTCGCTGTATTTTCTGCAGTAAATACAACTGAGTTAAACTGGCTTTTTAAAGAACCCCATATCATTTGTTGGCATAGGACTGATTTACCCGCATCGGATTGCCCCTCTATGAGTGTCAGCGAACCCACAGGTAGACCGCCGCCCAGCTTTTTATCTATCTCAGGATGTCCGGTTGAGATAATACTTTTTTTCTTTTCGTTTTCTTCGTTTTCTTCCACTGCTCTAACCGTCTTCCTTAGCGATTGTTATTCCGTTATAGTCGTAACATAGGTTCGTGATTTTACTCCGTACGGTGTCGAAATAGAAAAGCTGGCCGACTCTCCGGTGCCTAAATCGGGATTAAGTTCAATGGAAACCGTCATTTGTTCTCCCGGATCCAGAATATTAGGATTGAATATCTCCGGGTCTCCATTGGATAAGTAAAGACCTTCGACCGTCCACTGGTTCTCTCCGGGAGGATAGCTGGTCGTATAAGTTAAATAGTTACCGCTACCATCCTCATATTGCACGATCGCATCCCAATCCGGAAAGCTGCCCAGATTGGTCTGCCCCTCATTAACTATTATTATGTCAATTATTCCACCCAGATATTGTTCGGGAGGTATAGCATTAATATCCGTACGGGATTTGATACTGGATTGAGCCTCCATTTGTTTTATAGAGTCAGCCAGTTCACTTGTTGATTTCATAGTACTGAACGTCATCGTTACGGTACTTATGATAATCAGGGCTAGAGATATAACACTAACAAAAATATTTTCCATTTTTATTCCGCCCCGAAAAACGTTTCATCGAATATACCATTGGGTATTATTATTTTAAATACATAAACATCTGGCGAAAGAATCGATGCTAGATGGATGATAATTTTATTCGTTTCCGTCGGCGTCCATTCGCTGGCCGACCCTTCCATCTGATAAGTCCAATACGGCATCGGTGTGCTGATATCGCCATAAACAATCCTGGAAAAGTTATCTTCAGGCCCAAAAAATACGTCGCTGTTCTCGATATTAACAATCTCTAACGAACCGATATTTTTAACCCAGGCATTAACTAAAGTCCCGCTTTCATTTACTTCGATAATCTGGATATCGCTTTTAATACGGTTGTTTAGAGTATCGCTGGCACTGGTTATCGCAGCGCCGCTTCTTTCTATCGCCGGATAAACCCCGTTAAAAACGGCAAAGGATGCTACGATACCACTAATGATTAACATCACCGTAACAATAACTTTATCCACGCCCGTCCCCTTGTGATAGAAACATCAGTAAGGCCGAATGCTTATCATTTTTATTACCTAACAGTGCGGTAAGCTTCACGAGTGAATCTAGGTAATCCCTGGATGTTGGTTTAGTGATTCCATCCTCCGGTTTGATATTAATTAACCGGGTTAAAATCCTTTTTATGCTCGAAGGTAAATAACCGGCAGCTTCCGAAATTTCCAGGACTGTTTCTGTCCTTTCTTTACCGAACCGTTTGTTCGATTCTTCTACCCAGCTAGCGAGAGCAGCATAGGCAACTAAGTCCAGTTGCGGTCTATTAGTCTGGTATTCACCCGTCTGAGTCTGAGAGGACATGATTTCACCCTGCTCCACCCCCCGGAAATCCTCTTGTGAAATCGTTACCTCAACATCTTTACTATTACCATTCCCGTTACTGTTATTATTTCCGTTTGTTTTCGGCTCTATGGCTGCTATCATATCTGATGCAGGCTTTTCTTCTTCAGCAGGAGCCGCCATCGGTATTGCTTTAGGTTCATTTTCGGCTTTTGGTTCGCCGGTTTGTGTTTGGCGGTCAATTATGGTTTGCTGGTGAGTAACAATAGCCTTTGGAGCGGAAAAGGGGTTTTCAGCGCTAAGAAAACTGTCTCTTATATCAAGCAATATTGCCTGTACTTCATTCTTCAGGACTTTTATCTCGTTCTCCAATTGCGTAATCTTTTCGCTGGTTTCCATAGGAGTACTCCTCGGGTTATTTGCTCGTTTTTATGAAACCAATATTCAATTTACTTAACCGGGTATTTCGGCGGAGAGAATATCTAAAAGTGTTCTCTCCGCCGCTCGGGAATAATTCAATTAGTGCAGGTCCATAACTGTGGCAACAGCACCGGGCAGAGTTCTTTCAATAGTAATGGCAGCGCCTTTCGGCGGGATAACCTGCAGTGTGAAGGTATCGTAACCGGCCAGTGTATTGGTAGCAGGTAAAGTGACTTCGATAAGCATCTGTTCGGACGCATCAAGCATGGTAGCTTCGCCGCGCTCGGCACCGACCAGAGTCGCCGTCCAGTCAAGATTGGTCTCGTTCATACCGTCTGAATCGGTGTAGTTAATTACTACACTATTCAGGCCGCCGGAGGTATCGGTCATATCTACCGCATCATCCTGTAATACTGAAGCCAGGGTAAATTGAGCAGTGTCGACCAGCGTGCCATCGGCAGATAGAGCCAGCACCGAACCTCTAACTTCCATGGAAGCGGAAGCCTGGTCGAGTCCCTGATATACGGCGGCTTTGCCCTTCTCAGATGAGAAGATACCGGCAGACAGGACGCTGTAGGC
>JAFGLR010000174.1 GCA_016927955.1 Dehalococcoidales bacterium | reverse complement strand
TCTTGCGGAATATGTTTGGCGGTATAATCATAGGAGGCTTGCGATAAGGGACCAAATCAACATCGTTTTATCACAGCTTCAAAGTACGCACGAATTAAGTGGCTAAATTAGTACTTTACCCATAATTATTAATTGCCTACTTAGCCGTACTGATCCTAAATATCTTGGTTCCACAAGCTCGGTATAATATGCAACATTATGCTAAGCTTAATTTAAATGCTTATCAGGTAAGATGTAACGCAATGAACGTAGATAAGGTCACGATACTGCTATTTTCCCTATTTAATAATATTAACCAACTATAGTAGGTGAACTAATTATGGTATTTCCAATTTCTCTTTTTTACATTATTGTTAAACGATATTTTACGTTATATTAAAATAAAATATTTGAAAGGAAGGTATATGAGCCAATTATACAAATTGAAAATAGATGCCTATTCCCACATGATTCCCATGAAATTTAAGAAAGCTGCAGAAAAAATGACGGCAGTCTCTTTCGATACTATGGTACCACCGGCGAGTTACGACCTTGATACCAGATTTCGGATTATGGATAAATATGATCCCCTTGTTCAGGTAATTAACCTTTGGCCTTGGCTGGGGAACCTGTCCTATACAAAAAAGGCTGTAGACCTAGCAAAAATAGGTAATGATGCCCTTGCCGAACTTGTCATGAAATATCCGGAAAGATTTCCGTCGGCTATCGCGTGCCTGCCGATGAATAATACCGATGAGATGTTAAAGGAAGCTGATAGAGCCATAAAAGACCTGCATTTCAGGGGAATAATGTTACACACTCCGGTAAACGATAAACCGCTGGACTCACCCGAGTTTATGCCTTTGTATGAAATGATGTCAAAGTATAATTTACCCATATTACTCCACCCTGTAAGAGAGCCAAATTATGCTGACTACAAGACCGAAAAAGTATCCAGGAACCAAATATGGTGCCTGTTCGGTTGGGTTTACGAAACCACTGCGGCTATGACACGGTTAGTTTTCAGCGGAGTCTTTGAAAAATATCCTAATTTAAAGATTGTTACGCATCATTGTGGCGCTATGGTACCGTATCTCGAACAGCGGATAATACAGTTTTATGATTCTTATGAAATGAATTACGGCGAAAAATACAATTTACCGAGGTCTCCAATAAAATACTTCAAGATGTTCTATAATGATACGGCAATTTACGGTAATTCTCCCGCATTGATGTGTGCCCATGCCTTCTGTGGTGCGGAACATCTGCTCTTCGGCTGTGATTTCCCCTACGGAGACGTTCAGGGTGGATTTCGAAACATCAGGCAAACCATAAACGCCATCGAGGAAATGAATATTAGTGAGGCTGATAAAAAGAAGATATACGAGGACAATGCGAGAGACCTGCTTAACATTCCGGCATAGTAAGGGCACTGCTTTTGCTACGCTTTCTGAGGTTTAGATGTTAAGGTATAAGAAATATTTACTATCAACACTCTGGCTGAGTGTGTATATAAACCTAAGAAAATGATAGTAAGGAGGAGGAGGTATTCACATGAAAAATACGAAACTCGCGTTATTCATTTTGACCATGGTTTTAGTAACAATGTTGGTGGTAAGCTCATGTGGGACTAAAATAACCTCTACCACGACCACGACATCTACCACGACGACATCTACCACGACAACATCTACCACGACAACATCTACTACGACAACATCTACTACGACAACCACAACTATTACCCCGAAATATGGAGGTACTCTAAATTACATATACCTTTCAAGCCCGGCAGGCGTTTTTGGCTGGCCGGCCGAAGCACGTGGAGATGGCCTTGTAAGTTCGGCCCCACACTGTGTCGAATTTCTCCTTACTTCACTTGCTGATGGTACGGTTATTCCAAGCCTTGCTACAGATTGGGCAATTTCTCCAGACTTAAAGTCGATTACACTTACACTGAGGCAAGGGGTAAAGTTTCATGATGGAACGACCATGGACGCTGAAGCGGTGAAATGGAACCTGGAACAACTTAAAGCAGGTGGTGTTTCAGGAACTGAAAAATGGGATTCGGTAGATGTCCTTAGCGATTATTCAGTGAAAATTAATCTTAATACCTACACAAACATTTTATTAACTGACTTGTCTCAGGGTGCAGGTGCGATAGTATCACCAACCGCATATGGTACGTATGGTGTAGATTATTTACGGACACACCCGGTCGGAACAGGGCCGTTTAAGTTCGTCAATTTCGTGAGCGGCTCTCACATGGAATATGAAAGATATGATGATTATTGGGGAGGCAAGCCTTATCTGGACGGGATAAAGATCATTTATACGGCGGATCCGAATACACAGACGGCGATGATGGAGGCCGGAGAAGCGGATATGATGCTGTGTATGGTTCCCATGTATATGGCAAGCTTGAAGGAAAAGGGCTTCGTTGTCTATACTTACTTCAGTGCCACCATGTCTCTCTACCCTGATAGCGCTAATCCTGATTCCCCTCTTGCTAACCCAAAGGTTCGCGAAGCAATGTCCTATGCTATAGATCGGGATGCACTTATGGAGATGTCAGGTTATGGATTTGCTAAACCTGCTTACCAGATATTTCCACCTGGTAATATGGGCAACATTTCAAATCTAGACATGCCATTTGACCCGGAAAAAGCGAGGACATTACTCGCTGAAGCTGGCCAAAGTAATATAGAGATTGAGATTATACCCTTCCCCGGAAGAGTTACTAATGACCTTATGGCCGCAATACAATATTATCTTAATGATGTTGGGATTGAAGCAACGATATCCACGGTGACCATGGGCTCATATATGGAATCCCGATTGACTGGTTGGCATAATGCTCTTCTGTTTCAGCCACTGATACTATATACGAATCCTATTTTTATAATAAACAATTCCTTCGTTACTGGTGGACAATTCCCCAGTGTCGCCAGGCCTGCAGGATTAAGTGATTTGTGTACGGCAGCACTTACTACTCCTGAAATAGAACAGGATAAAGTAGACGCTGTGGTAAGACTTATTACTGACGATACAATGGTCATTCCCGTATATCATGAGGCAGTGGCGTCATACATTTATTCTACAGCTGTTGGTAACGCATTCGACCAAAGTTACTACGCGCTGGGCTGCTATGCCTCTGGTATCGCCTGGAAAAACCTTTGGTTGAATAAGTAATGATATAGAATAGAGCATTGTTTGGTTAAACTTTTCAAGATATTCCTGGAATGACAAATAGCAGACCTATTTAAGCTTGGCATAACTTGCCATGTTATGCCAAGCTTAGTTTAAATGCTTGTCAGGAAAAGTGTAACGCAATGACATCGTATATTATTCGTAGGTTAATACAATCTGTAGTCATCATTTTATTAATTACCGTTATTGTGTTCCTGGTAATGCGGCTATTACCGGGTGACCCGATTTACATGTTTATAAGCCCGGAGGAATTCAATAGTTCCTCTATAGAAAAAATTGAAGAGCTCAGACATGAATTAGGACTCGATAAACCCATAATAGTGCAGTACGGCGATTGGTTATTTGGCGTCATTCGCGGCGATCTTGGAACTTCAATACTAATGCGCGATTCAGTTGCAAGCCGAATAGGTCTACGATTACCTATAACCCTTCATATAGGTTTACTCAGCTTTGTCATTGGCACTTTTCTCGGTATTCTCCTGGGTATTGCTAGCGCTTTGAAACGGGGTAAGTGGCCTGACACTATAGTAACCATTATATCGAATATTGGTATCACTATGCCTGCATTCTTATTGGGTATCATATTGATGTATTTTTTCAGTCTTTATTTGGGGGTGCTTCCAGTTGCCGGCTACACGTCCCCATTCGAGGATTTCTGGATGAGTACAAAACAAATTATTATGCCGGTTATTTGTTTGGCCCTCTTTCCTCTGGCTTCGACAGCCCGGCAAACTCGTTCAGCTATGCTCGAGGTTGTCCGTCAGGACTATATCAGAACTGCTCGGGGTAAGGGTTTGAGCGAGCAGACAATAATAATGAGACACGCTCTTAAAAATTCACTATTTCCTATCGTTATTTTATCAGGTGTCTTATTCTGCGCTATTATTGGCGGCTCAGTACTGATTGAGACTATATTCAATATCCCTGGTATGGGTAGGCTGGCGGTGGATAGCATCCTTGATAAAGATTACCCGGTGGTACAAGGTGTCGTTCTTGTAATTTCTACAATTGTAGTGTTAGTGAACTTAATTGTTGATATTTCTTATGGATGGCTTGACCCAAGGGTACATTATGAATAGGAAAGCATAAATGCAGAGAATAGAAATAGCTGAGATACCGTCGCATGTCAGTGGGCTACAACGTTTTAGCCGGGTATTCTTCAGCCGGGGTATAGTAATCTTCGGCATTGTCATAATTTTGGCATTTATATTAATGGCCATCTTCGCTCCCTTAATAGCTCCTTATGACCCTTATAAAATCAACCCTAAGGCTACCCTGCTTCAACCTTCAAGCGAGCATCTTTTAGGTACAGATTCCATAGGACGGGATACTCTAAGTCGTGTGATATACGGCTCCCGAGTTTCGCTTATGGCTGGTTTGTTCGCCGTTTTAGCAGCAGCTATACCTGGTATCGCCCTTGGTATGATCGGCGGTTATTTTGGTGGTTGGGTAAATATGGTTATTATGAGATTAATGGACGCATTGATGTCTTTCCCCGGGATACTATTAGCGTTGGTTTTTGCGGGCTTATTGGGAGGTGGGTTAACAAACGTTATTATTGCTCTCGGTATCAGTTTTATGCCGGGATACGCCAGATTGACGAATGGAATGGTGCTCTCGGCCAAAGAAAATGACTACATTTTGGCAGCACATTCCATCGGAATTAATAATGGTAGTATTATGTTCCGGCATCTCTTGCCCAACTGCATCCCGCCACTTATAGTACAAATCACTATAATGCTGGGATTAGCTATTGTAGCCGAAGCTGCCCTCAGTTTCCTCGGGGTCGGTATAAAACCGCCCACTCCTTCATGGGGTTCGTTGATTAGCGATGGTGTTTATTATCTAAGAACGAACCCTATGCTTACTTTTGCCCCGGGGATTTTTATGATGCTAGTAGTATTTGCTTTTAACATGGTAGGGGATGGGCTTAGAGATGCTCTTGACCCCAAGCTTAGGGGAACGTTATAGGTATCAAAAGGAAAATCAATGGAAGCTCTACTTGAAGTAAAAAATCTAAAGACACAATTTCATACGGAAGCGGGTCTAGTTAAAGCTGTAGATGACGTTAGCTACCGCTTATACGAAAATGAGATTGTTGGCCTAGTGGGAGAAAGCGGTTGTGGTAAATCTGTAAGTCAGTTTTCAGTGATGCAGTTGATTTCCACTCCGCCAGGAAAGATAGTTGGAGGAAATATAATTTTTGAAGGACATGACCTACTAAAATTTGAGGCAAATGGACCGGAAATGAGGTCTATCCGAGGCGCCAAAATAGCGATGATTTATCAGGAACCTATGACTGCGTTGAATCCGGTATTGACCCTCTGCCGCCAATTGACTGAGGCACTGGAGTTGCACCTTCGCATGGATGCAAAAGCTTCTAGGAAACGAGCCGTAGAAATGCTCGAGTTAGTAGGTATACCAAGCGCAAATAAACGTGTTGATGACTACCCATATCAGTTCAGTGGTGGGATGCGCCAAAGAGTTGTGATCGCTATGGCACTATGCTGTAATCCTCGGTTAATAATAGCCGATGAGCCGACTACATCTCTTGATGTAACCACTCAAGCGCAGCTATTAGAGTTAATCAAGGACATGGTTAAAAATTTTAAAGCTACACTGGTTATTGTAACTCATAATTTAGGTGTAGTTGCTCGCTATGCTCAGCGGATATACGTCATGTACGCCGGACGTATTATTGAAGCTGGTACTACTAAGGAAATATTTAGGCAGCCCTTACATCCTTATACTGTTGGGTTGCTTAAATGTATACCACGCCTCAACCAGAATAAAAAGGAAAAGCTGGTGCCAATTATTGGTATGCCACCTCGTCTGGTCAATAGACCCTTGACATGTGCCTTTTTACCCAGATGCTCTTGTAGCCTTGAAAGATGTAAGCAAGATACATGGCCTCCGCTAACGGAGATAGATAATGAACACTATGTTTCCTGTTACGCTTGTACCCGGGAGGAACCAAGTGGGCTCAACACAAAGTGATCTAGTACTTAATATTAATAAACTTAAAATGTATTTTCCGGTGACCAGAGGGCTTTTCCGACGTAAGATCGCTGATGTTAAAGCAGTAGATAACGTCAGCTTCCATATAAGAAAGGGTGAGACGTTAGGATTAGTCGGAGAAAGTGGTTGTGGTAAGACAACCATCGGTCGCTGTGTCCTGCGTCTGTACAAACCTACTGAAGGGCAGATTATATTTGAAGGTGTTGATATTTCTAAGGCACCAGAAAGCAAGATTAGACCACTGCGCCGTAAGATGTCACTTATTTTTCAGGATCCATTTGGATCCCTCGATCCACGCCAAAGTGCTGGCGACATTGTCGGCGAGCCGTTAACGGCACATCACCTGGTTAACAATAAAGATGAATATAAAGAGAGAGTGGAGTATCTATTTGGTATTGTGGGGCTTGACCCTAGCTTAGTTGACCGTGTCCCTCATGAATTCAGCGGCGGCCAAAGACAACGTATCGGTATTGCCCGCGCTTTGGCCTGTGAACCGTCTTTAATTGTTTGTGATGAACCTGTATCGGCACTAGATGTTTCTATCCAAGCCCAAGTGATTAACCTGTTAGAAGAACTTAAGCAAGGGCTGAAAGGGCTTACTTATCTTTTCATTGCCCATGACCTATCGGTAGTGCGGTATATCAGTGACCGGGTGGCAGTGATGTATTTAGGCCACATCGTGGAGATTTGCAATTCAGAGGAACTCTATGAGAACCCGTTGCATCCTTACAGTAAGGCATTACTGGCAGCTGTACCTATAGCTGATCCGTTTGTTGAAGAGAAACGCAATAGAGTAATCCTTAAGGGTGAAGTACCTAGCCCATTAAATCCACCATCCGGATGTACTTTTCACCCTCGTTGTCCTATTGCTGTAGAAGATTGTGCGAAGATTATCCCTCCGCTTAAAACAGTGGCGAAGGATCACGAAATAGCCTGCCTCAGGATTTAACATTTCATCTGAAAGTGCAATAAAGCTTGTTCTTTAGGCTTATCCAGATTATTAAACAAATGTTACTGTCAGAGCGGCTTTAGCCATTATTTCACTGTTTACGAGAATCGGCACCTGCGCCCGGTCTGCCAAAGAAAGTGCCACGCCTATCGGGCATTTTACGTCTACCGGGCCATCGTTAACATAGAAAAGAACCTTTGCGGAATAAATGTCGTTATCTTGGTTAATCGTAATGCAGATGATATCTGAAAGAGTAGCATTGGCTTTTTTCAGGAAGGCCGCCGGGGTATTATACCTTCCAGGAGGCAATTCATGAGTGAGTTCCTTCGTTAAAAGGTCAGCCTGATCCAAACTGATATAAATGGGAAGATAGCGTTCTGAAGCAATCTCTTTTAAAATTAATGTCGCCTTATCTCTGTATTTTTCTTGCTGAGGTCTTCTTATCGAGTCTATTTTTACCTTATTTTGAGGCATTTCATAATCTCCTATTTTATTTGGATTTTATATCATCATAATAATTACAGTACATACTATGCCTACAAGAATCCTAAGCACTGAGTGATGTATTTTTTATTTGTTACCGTCGCTTACCCATTTCAAAAGAACCGGGGAAAATAAACCAAGGTCTCCTTTTATATTCCAACTCATCAAGGCTATGGTCTTCTTCAACCGGTGGCTTTAACAGCGAACTAATGAATTGGTTTAATTCAGGGGACGTATGGGATTGCATATTATCAGTCTTTTTTCCATAACGGCGAGCTTTTCGCCTGCTATTTTTACTTGCTTTATTTCCTTTATTTGATACCATTTAATTCCTCTTAATTTATTTGCCCTGTTAATCGAATTTAATCTCTATTTGTCTGTTACCTTTATTAAGAATCACGTTGAACGAAGTAATCGGTTTTGTGAAGTAGAATTGCCCTTTTTCTTCCATAAATTCGAGGTGATTCAGATTCAGTGCTCCAGTACTTTTCGATTTTCCACAAGGATATATTGGCTTTCTATCAGCTCTTTCAATAACAACGGAATAGGGGTCTTTCTTTAGTAAATTCAATTCGCCTAATAATTTTGCAGTGGTATACATTACTCTAGCTTGTTCGTTTTCCGATGATGAATGAACATGAATCGTAGTTTTGTTTAACATATCAAGTAACCTCCGCTTTAAAAAGCCAACTACTCTATTTGGGTTCATTATTCAATAAGGGGACGTAAATGTCAACTAACTGTTTACTGTTTGCTCACGTAATCTTCGGGTTGTTAGAGTTCACAACAGAGTATTGGTAAAAAATATTAGCTAGGAGTACTTGATGAGTCTGGGACAAAGAATCAAGGACCGTAGACAAGCTTTAAAGCTTACTCAACAGGAATTGGCAAAGGCTCTTAAGTTAACACCTCAGCATATTTCCGCGATAGAAAAGGATAAACGAGTACCAGCTCTCGCTTCTTTAGCAAAGTTGGCAGAAGAATTAGGCGTAACCGTAGATTATCTTGCAACGGGGAAAGAAGGGGTTGTTACGGAAATAATACCAGCGATTAAGGCAGATAAGAAGATGAGTGTTGAGGTAAAAAAAGCTCTGGTAACGTTAATCCAAGCTTTACATTCTAATCAAGAGAAGACAAGTTAATCAAATAATAAGGTTTTTCTTTAAACAATTCGCTTCAAAATAATATATAAAAGTTGGCGTTAAATTGGCGTTAAACTATTTATGAAGGGATATCCAAGGTTAGCCAATTACGCTCAAAATATCTAAAAGCTGATTGGAAACATTAGTTCTATTTTGATTCTACTATCCAAGCTTCAGATAGCTATTTCAGAATTAGGAAACCGCTGCTCTATCCTCTGAGCTACTGGGGCACGCTCAATTATTTTACCAGTTAATTGTCTTTGGGGGCAATCGGGG
>JAFGLR010000023.1 GCA_016927955.1 Dehalococcoidales bacterium | reverse complement strand
TACTTGGGCAATTCAATCCCGGATTTTCCGGCCAACCGGTTGCTCATACCAATGAGTGGTGGAACTTCGGCGGTATGGCATTAGCAGGTTTAGCTTTTACTCTGGCAGGCGGTTGTCCGGGCCGACAGCTTTTCCTTGTTGGCGAAGGTGACGCTGACTCGGCAATGTTTATCAGCGGTATGCTGGTTGGGGCCGGTATTTCTCACACCTACAACATGGCCAGTTCACCAGCCGGTCCCGGAGTATTTGGACCGTTTATCGTAATCATTGGGTTAGTTGTTTGTATCGTTATCGGCTTAACGATGCGAGAAGTAAAGGTATAGGAGTATTTTACAATGAATGTTATAAAGACAGTAGATGCCCGCGGGTTGTCCTGCCCGCAACCAGCTCTTTTAGCTACTCAGGCAATAAAGAAGGTCGGTAAAGGAACCGTTGAAGTTTTAGTTGATTCCGGCACCGCAAAAGAAAATGTCTCCCGTTTGGCTAAAAATGCCGGGTGGGCTGTAAATATCGAGGAACAGCCGGACGGCAGTTCCCGGATTGTATTGGAAAAATGATATATCTGGATAATGCGGCAACATCCTGGCCGAAGCCGCCGGCTGTTTTAAAGGCGATGACCGAGGCTCTGGAGCTTGCCGGGGGTAACCCCGGCCGCTCCGGGCATCGCCTATCCATTGCAGCGGCTCGGGTGATTTATAATACCAGAGAGGAAATTGCCCGCTTCTTTGGTATCTCCGACCCGCTCAGAGTCATCTTTACCGGCAACGCCACCCACGCCCTGAACCTGGCGATTAAAGGTATACTCAAACCGGGTGACAGAGTAGTTACGACTTCGATGGAACATAATTCAGTTATGCGCCCGTTGCGTTACCTGGAAAAGCAGGGCGTTTGTCTGGATATCGTCCGCTGTGCCGCCGATGGCAGCCTTAATATAAAAGATATAGCAGCGGCAATAGACCTGAAGACCAAGCTGGTTGTCATTACCCATGCCAGCAATATTGTCGGCACTATCTTGCCCGTTGCAGAGGTGTGTGCGGCCGCTCATAATACAGGGGCTCTCGTATTAGTAGATGCGGCACAGACAGCCGGAGCCATTCCCATAGATATGAAAACTATGGGAATAGACCTGCTGGCATTTACCGGACATAAAGAATTACAGGGGCCGACCGGTATCGGAGGACTGGTTATATCGGATGATTTTGATATCTTACAGATGGAACCGTTGTTATGCGGCGGTACCGGCAGCCGTTCCGAGTTTGAAGAGCAGCCGGATGACCTGCCGGATAAATATGAAAGCGGTACGGGAAACCTGGTGGGAATTGCCGGACTTGAAGCCGGGCTCAAGTGGATAACAGCCCGCGGAATAAATGAGATAAGGACTTATCATCAGAAGCTAACCCGGCATCTTATCGACGGTTTATCCGCTATCACGGGAGTTAAGATATACGGTACTCTAAGTCCGGAAAACTCGGTGAGCATAGTATCTTTTACCATTGAGGGAAAACGCGTCTCCGAAATAGGGCTGAGATTAGATGAGGAATACGGGGTTTTAGCCAGAGTGGGGTTACACTGTGCCCCTGCAGCTCATAAAACCATCGGCTCATTCCCCGAAGGGACGGTACGTTTTGCCCCGGGTATTTTTACCACAGCGGACGATATTGAAGAAGTAATACAGGCCATAAGCAGGATTGTACGGGAATGATACAATATGGTGTAGTTATGTTTCATACCACTTCAGCGGTAATGCGAGCGGAAAAGCTATTAATGAAGGAAGGGTATTCAGTTAAGCTTATCCCTACGCCGAGGCAATTCTCCAGTGATTGTGGTATAGCGATACGGTTTGATTGGAGCCAACGCGAGCGCGTAGAGTCAGTTCTGGACGAAGCAAAGCTTGAATTTGATACTATACACATGCTGGATACGGGAGAAAACTGACGAGAAGTATTCAATGTTACCGGTCCGGAAACTAGAAATTCTTTCTTATGGCGCGTGCCTGGCCCGTTTTGAGCTTACGGATAAGGTGGCGGCGGGTAAGGGCTCCAATATGTGTGACATTCCCAGTAAACTGTTTACGGCCGAGAAGACTATTTCTCTGTAGGAGCTCTGTCGTGATGTAAAGACTGCCGGAAAAAGCGGCCGACCCGGCGGCGAATTAGCGGATAGTACAGCCAGATGGAAGCGTGAGCGGCCGGTAACCATGTTATCTCGGGTTTGCCGGCAGCCTGCCATAAATCAAGAGTCGCTTCACGGGGTACGGCTTCATCCCACCGGGCATTTATAAAATACAGCGGGCGATATTTTAAGCGACTGGAGTAGGTCAGCGGGTCGGTTAAAAAAGAATTTCGCGGCGGGGTAACGTTCTCCAGGCCTTGCCGGGCCACTTCGCCGAGGAATTCTTCGTACGAAGCGATAGCCTGCCGGTATTCATCTTCGGGCAGTCCGTAGCCCCGGTGGGCACCCCATTTCAGACTCGCCTGACTGATTTTTAGTGAATTACCGCCCGTAACGATAAGGACGCTGGAATCAACCCGTCGGTCGATGCCCATCGTAATAGCGGAGATAAAGCCGCCGTAACTGATACCGAGCAGACCGATTCGCTGTTTATTAACAGCACGCGCCTGTGCCCAATCGATTATCTGGCGGATATTAATCACGGAGACGCGGTATAGTTCCAGCCATTCAGCATCGGTGAATTTCGGATAACGCTGCTTCATGTCTGCGTTCATCCGCCTGGTATGTACCGGTAAATACGGAACAAAGGCGGCGATACCCTGCCGCACCAGCGCGGCGGCCAGAGCCCGGCAGGGAATGACGCTATGATTACCCATACCGTGCAGTAAAATAACCAGCGGGGCATCTTTCCGGACCGGCTCGTAATATTCGCCATAAGCAGTGCCGAGTTCGGGATAGGATGTCGGCAAAGCAGTCGGGAAAGATACGTGGTGCTGCCGCCACTGTCGGCCTGATTTGATCAGTTTAAATTCAAATGAGTGGTGATTACTCTGATAATCGAAAATGTCCATAGCTTTGTATTAAGGTAGGCGCATTTTCGTACCTGCCTTAACTACCTCATTATTATTTTAGCACCTTACAGACCTGGGCGACCGATTTACGGGTACTGACAGGTGTTTTCGCAGGGTACCCAACAGGGATAAGGGCGACTACATCCTCGCTCTCCGGTATCTTAAGGATTTTTTCGACCTCGGTTTTGCCGGCAGGTAATGGGCCAGTCATCCATACAGCACCCAGTCCCATCTGGTGCAAGACTAATAAAAGATAGGCAATAGCGGCGGATACCGATTGGATATTCGGAGCAATAACCTCCGCGGCCTGACGCATCCGGCCGGCTCTTGGGTCGACCTTTTCCCGGGCTACCCAGACTTTTTCGAAAGGAGGGGAGAATTTATGAGTCGCTACGGCAATCAGTGCCGGGGCATCGGCCCAAAAATTCTGGCGAGGGGGCGGGCGTTTAGCTGCATCCGGTGGGAGTGGTGGAGGCTGGGAGCCTTTTAATTGAGCCATTTCCGGCCATGACATCATCTCAGCCATACCTGCTGACGTGGCGTTAGCTATTGATTTGATAATTTGTTTATTTAGGATAATGTGAAAGAACCATTGCTGGGCATTCGCACCGTTAGGAGCCCAGGTGGCCAGTTCGACGGCTTGCAGCAGCAATTCTTCCGGCACGGGTTTGTCCTGCCAGGAACGGATAGAGCGGCGGGTCTTGATAAGCAGCTCGAGTTCCTTGAATTCCATTATTTAGCCTCCGTATTATCTTCGGGTAAATATATTATGCGTATTCAGACATAGTTATGCAAACGATTAGGAAGTTTTTATTTGCTACGGTTAATATTACAGCCTAAGGGTAATAAGTCGATAAGGGATGCGTAGTGCGGCCTACGCACGAATAAATGAGTTGAAGCTTAACGTGCATAAGCAACGCCAAGGTTTGCCTACGCAGATACGGAATTATTTTTTCCAGACGGTAACAGACGCCGCCACCATGGTAAAGAAGATGGTTTGGGGGCAGATGATGTAGCCCGTTGCAACAGTATATGTAATTCGGACACTTCGCGCCGCCGCGATTCCAACTCCGTTTCGAGGATGGCAATAGTTTTTCGTAAGGCTTGTAATTCACCGGCATTATCGGAGGGTGGGGATTCGGGAGGCGGGAACGCATCATCCGGTATTTCAACCAGATACATTTCACCGTGAGGGCTGGCAACCTTACGGGCTTTCAATTCGCCTTTGCTTATGCGCCTGCGTATAGTATCAACGGAGGTGCCTAAGCGTTTTGCGGCATCGGCAATAGATAATTCTTCCATCAATATTTCCTTTAAAGTAAAGATTTAATAGGGTTAAAAATGCTACCTTTGCTTAAGCATAGATTTTAAAGGTAATTGAAAAAGAAATCAAATATACCCTACGCAAATGCATAGGCAGATATAAAAAAGGGGTTAACGATTATTATATCTACCTTACTTATAACTCCGACCGTGGGGTCGTGGAAAGTTTATATATTTAACTGGGGAAAGCAAAATTACGTATGTTTACGGATGGCAAGAAATGCGGTTGTTGTGCAAAATAAGGTTAAAACTTATTGATAACGGGGGAGAAATGAAATGGCAGGGTTTTCGGAAGTCTTAACAACAGGGGAACTAGCAAGCGGGCAAATGAAACAAGTGAGTATCGACGGTAAGCAAATATTATTAGCCAGAGTGGGAGATACTTATTATGCGACGGATAATACCTGTCCGCACCTGAAAGGCAATCTAGCGAAGGGGAAAATGGAGGGCACGGTGGTAACCTGTCCGCTGCATCGTTCGCAGTTCGATTTAAAAGACGGCCATGTTGTCAGTTGGACGGGGTGGACGGGAATAAAATTGGCTTTAGCTAAAACAGTCCGGCCGCCCAAACCTTTAAAGGTGTATGAAGTTAGGGTAGAGGGTGATAAAGTGATGGTGGGACCGGAGCGGATTACGGCGAAAAAGGATTGAACTGGTACGCCTGGAGGGATTCGAACCCTCGACCATCGGTTCCGAAGACCGAAGCTCTAGTCCGCTGAGCTACAGGCGCTAAAGAAAATCAAATATTAACAAAACAAGGATAAAAAACTATAAATATCTTTAAATTTCTACGGTGTCTTCTTCATCGACCATGTCGGATGGTTGGAGTTTGTGGAGTTTATCCGGGCTATCTAGCTTATCGATATAGAGGACGCCGTTTAAATGGTCGATTTCATGCTCTAGAGCTTCGGCCAGCAGTCCTTCCGCCCGGATGCGGATTTCTTTACCTCCGGCATTTTTACCTTTGGCGGTTACCTTTTCCGCTCTTATAACTTCGCCTATATAGCCGGGGACGCTGAGGCAGCCTTCCTGGCAAATCCGCTCGCCTTTGGTCTTGACGATTTCCGGATTCACCAACACTATATCCTCTTCTTCCTCCGGTACGCTGATAACGATAACCCGCAGGGACGAGCCTACCTGCGGGGCGGCCAGGCCCACACCGGGTGCGTCGTGCAGCGTCTCGCACATATTTTTAATTAGTTTTTTCACCGAAGGCCCGATAACCTTTACCTGCTTGGCTTTTTGCCGCAGGACGGGGTCCGGGACAGTAAGGATTTGCAGGACAGCCATACTAAATTCCTTATTATAATAGTGGAGATAGGGGGAGTCGAACCCCCGACCTCCGCGATGCGAACGCGGCGCTCTCCCTCTAAGCTATATCCCCATGTGTCAACTATTATAACATATACTTAATTTCTAATTAAGCGAGCGAATCCGGTACCCCGGGTAGGAATTCCAACCCATATCGTGTTGACGGTAACTGTTCTATCCGTTATAGTATATATATAACGGTAGAGATGAGATATAAATGTTACTGACAGTGAATGAAAATGACAGCCGCCCGATTTATCTGCAGATTATCAGCCAGATTAGGGAGCAGGTAAGCAACGGTATGTTGCAGCCGGGTGATGAGTTACCATCCGTCCGGGAAACGGCAGACAGCCTGGGTATTAATATGCACACGGTACGGAGTGCCTATTTGAAGCTCTCCGAGCAGGGTATCATCACGCTGCGTTTGGGCAGACGGGCAAAAATCGCGCGGCGGCATTTACCGGTACGTAATGCGGATTTGGCAGCCGATATCGAATTACGGCTAAAAGAACTGTTTGCCGACGCAACACTGGCGGGAATCTCCAAAGATGATTTGCGAAAACTGGTAAACCAAAAGCTGGCACAGTTAAAGAGGGAATAGATGGAAAATAAAGGGAGAGGTATTATGAGAACCAGGCTGTTACATCCCTGGTGGACACATTTACCGGCGATAGCCGCACTGGTGGTATTAATCATATATATAGCGGCCAACAGCCCTTTCCCGAATAATGTCCCCGTACATTTCAACTACGGCGGCGAGGTCGATAAATACGGTTCGCCATGGCTTGTTTTCGGTCTGGTAATCGGTCTTTCGGTATTTTTTATCCTGCTGTCCAGCTTTCTTGATGAGCTCTGGGCCAGGCAGGAGAAGAAAAAGACTTTCAACGGGCTTTCCCTACTGGATGATGTGGTCGTTGGTGTAATGGTCGGGACCAGTCTCGGAGTAGGTTCTGCCGCGTTCCCCTGGAACTATTTGGGGCTGGTATGCGGCAGTGCGGTAGTGCTGGCTATTATTCTGGAAATAATACGGCCTTACCATATTTATCGGGATAATATGGTCGAGCAGGAAGCAGAAGCATTGAAACCGGAGATTGTCCGGCGGTTGAAAGAGAACGTGCCGTTTGTTTTCTGGGATTCGCAAAATCCGTTCTATATTACATTATTGTCTACGTTATTACCGGTGGTATTGCTGGCGTCAGCGGTGGTATCCTGGTTTAGCGAGCCGTGGGCGTCCCTGGTGCTCGTTATCGTAGCCCTGCTGCTGGTAATGCCATACGGGGGGTTACGGGTTATCGTTACCAAGCAAAACATTACGATTCGTTTCGGAATACTGGGGTTCAAGGTTTTACGCCTGGCAACGGAGGAAATAGCCGCGGTGGAAACGCACCAATTCTCACCGTTAAGGGATTTCGGCGGTTACGGGATACGGTTTAACCGGGAGATGGCGGCATATTATTTACGCGGTACACGGGGAGTGAAAATTACCACGGTGAGGGGAAAGAAATACCTTATCGGCTCAGATAATACCGAACGACTGGCAGTTGTAATCAGTGCGGTTACTCAGGGGAGCCGGGCTTATTAAGGCTTGTTGCCGTTGCGGCCCAGAGGAAGAAATCCACCCACCAGAAGATATCGCGTTTCGATACGGATTCGCGAAGGTTACGCATCCGTTTTCGCCGCTCGCCGGGACCCATTTCGTACGCATGATATATAGCATTAGCGGTACTTTCGATATCGTATGGGTTGACCACGAGAGCGGAAGAGCGTAGCTGAGTGGCGGCGCCGGCGAATTCGCTGAGTATCAATACCCCGCTATTATCTACGTTTGCCGCACAGAATTCTTTGGCTACCAAGTTCATACCATCCCGCAAAGGGGTAACCAGGGCGATATCGGCGGCACGGTAGTAGGCTAGAAGCTCATCGCGTTTAAAATTACGGAACATATAGTGAACCGGCGTCCAGCCCGGCTGGCTGAATTTACCGCTGATTTCACCGACCAGTCCCTCGATTTCAATTTTAAGCCCCTGATATTCAGAGACTTCCTCGCGGCTCGGCACGACAATTTGAACCAGAGTTACTTTACCGTGCAAATCATCGAATCTTTCCAAAGCGTTCCGGAAAGCTTTCAATCTTTCCGGGATACCCTTGGAATAGTCAAGACGGTCGACACCGAGAACAACCTGGTTAGCTCCTATCGCAGTACGTAACCGCTCGGCTCTTTTCGATATGGTCTTGCTCGCCGCCCGGCGCGAAAATTCTTTAAAATCTATGCTGATGGGGAAAGCCCCGCTCCTGAACTGCCGCTGCGGGGTATTGATGGTGCACACTTGCCTTCTGGTATCGACATGAACACCTTTAACGAAGCCCTCGAGGTAATGGATAAAATTATTGCGGTCGCGTATCGTTTGAAAGCCAATCAGGTCATATTCCATCAGGGCTTCGATTATTTGCGACCGCCAGGGTAAAATAGTTAAGAGGTCGGGAGGGGGAAAGGGGGTGTGCAGAAAAAAGCCTACTCTGCACTTAACGCCGAGGGCACGCAGTTCTTTTGCCACGAGCATAAGATGATAATCGTGGACCCAGACGTAGTCGTCTTCTTTAGCCGAATCGGCAATAATGCGGGCAAACTTACGGTTAACTGCCTGGTAGCCGGCCCAGTAGGCCGGGTCGAAGTTACAGTTTGATTGAAGAGTGTGAAAAAGAGGCCATAATACCTTATTTGAGAATCCGTAATAATACAGGTCGATTTCTTTCCGGGTTAAGCCGACCGGTATCAGGGAATAGCCGGCATTCCGGCTAACCTTAAATATATCCTCGTCAGGATGTGTCTTCCCCACGGTACCGGGCCAGCCTATCCAGAGGCCGCCCAAATCGCGCAGTACCGGAGAAAGAGCAGTGACCAGACCTCCCGAACCGGAGCGGACCTGCCATTCTCCCTCAGTTCCCCTCGTTAATGCAATAGGCAAACGGTTGGAAACAACGATAAGCCTGCCGGTACGCAGAAGACTACTTTGTCCTTTAAGGCGTCTCATATATAAAACCGATGTTACCTTACACGGCATAAATTGTCAAAGAATAGGTAAAAATGAATATGTGCCAGGAGGGTATTGACAGGAATAAATTACTGTGCTATGTTAGAATTATATAACGTTAGAAATATTTAACTAACAGGGTAAAGAGATGAAAACAAAAAAGGCTTTATTAACTATCCTGATAACAACCCTGGTGATTACGGTTATGCTGATATCATTATGGGCATATTACGTTGCGATTGCCCTTTTTGTCGGAGCGGTGCTGTTATGTCACCGTGAGATATGGTCTTTAATTACCAAAAGAAAGCTACCTCCCTTCGATGAGCGAACGCGGGGAAATGTCGGTAAAGCGGTACGTAACGGATTTATATTTTTGATACTGGCACTGGCTTTTTTAATGCTACCATTTACACAGTTTTTTAACGAAAGACCGGATATGTCTCAGATACTAGCCGGATTGTTCCTGGCCGGCGGGGCAACATATCTGCTGTCCTACATTTATTACGACCGTTCCCAGCCTAATCTCGGAGAAAAGGGTTTGAAGACTTTAAAGGCATTTTTAATAACGGCTGGAGTATCGGTAGCCGCATTTATTCTGGGGGTTTTCTTACATAATCTGTTCTATGCATTATTCGATTTGGAAGAACCGGTTTTCTTTATTATTGCGGTTGTTGTCGCTCCGGCAGGCCTGGTCGTTGGCATTATCGGTAGTTTTGCGGTATTTCTAAAAGGTCTGTTTAAAAAAGCTTCAACACAGTGAGATATAGATTATGTTACGTACGAAAATAAAGGAATACCGTGCCCGGGTGGGCTTGACACAGGAAAAGCTGGCGGAACTGGCGGGCGTCCGGCGGGAGACGATTATATTTTTGGAGCAGGGCAAATATAACCCCTCGTTGCGGTTGGCGCATAAAGTAGCCAGTGTGCTTGAGACAACTATCGAGGAGTTGTTTATTTTTGATGAATATTAGGTTTGAAAGCAAAAACTAATCAGGGAAGAGGTAAAGTGAAAAAATTAACACTTGTATTTCTTGTCATATTCCTTTTATCAGTAGTGCTTTTTAACGGTTGTGAAAAATATACCGTAGCGGACGATATCAATGGTTTGATAAAGAAAAACGACCTGTCCGTTAAAATGAAAGTGATGGATGAATCCAACGGTTTTACTATAGAGAAGATTTATGAAGGCGATAATAATTACTACTTGAGAATCGATGTTACAGATACCTATTCGTTAAGAGGAGAAGCCCCGATAAAACCCGGCGTTAAGTACAAATTGTCTTTTACGTTAAAAAATATCGATGCCGACCCGGTGATATGCTATTCATTTTGGAAAAAGCCGATAACATCATTAAGACATTATGTCTTTAGAGGTGAAAACGGTAACCCGCCGTCTTCGGAAACTCAAGAATTCTATGATGACTGGATATCATTTGAGGAGTATTTTGAAACGCATGAAAAAGAAGACTCCTTCTTACTGACGCTGCTCAGCAGGGAGGGCACCTTCTATATCAAAGAGATAAATATCGAGCAAGTGCCATAGCTATCCGGATATCATCTCTGCCGGTATTACTATCTAACGTAGAAGTGAGATAGCGAAGGGTATTGAGTTTAGTGCTTGGGTAGCGGCTATCGTAGTAACAGCAGAGTTATTTATTAGAGTGGATAGACAGTACGCCGTGTTCATAAGCTCTTTAGAGCCGACTTACTTAAAAGAAAAAATCATTCCGGATAAACAGGCTGAAGAAAAGCCCCCGTATCTGTTAAATACGGGGGCTTTATGGTTTATGCTTATGGTTTTTTACGTTCCTTTTGCCTGACGGACGATGGTCCTGGCTTCTTCGGGAATGGGCGGAGGTACCGGCTCGCCGGCAAGCTTCTGAATAGCGCGGAACTTGGGCGGGCAGTTATCGAAGCAGGTGCCGCACCGGATACATTTATCCTGCATAATAATATGGATTTTATTCTTGCCGCCATCGATAGCCTCCATCGGGCAGCGCCGGGCACAGGTACCGCAGGCCTGGCATTTTGCGGGGTCGATATAATAAGAAGTGACCTCGCCGAGTAATTTAGCTACCTCATCGCCGGAATAGAGACTATTATAAGCTTCAATAGTATCCAGTTTTGTGGCTAGTTTCTCTCTTTCGGCGATTTTGATATAAGGGATAAGGTTGATGACTTCTTCCAGTTTGGACTTGACGTCGTCTTCTTTGAGACCTTCAGCCTGACCGAGAGGGCCTAACTCCTTGACTTTCTTACCGTATTCGTTCATGACTTCGGCAAAACGGATACCCTCTCCGGAAGACATAAATTCAATTCTTAATCTATCCGGATTCAGGCCGATATGCTCTAATATTTTCTTACTCAGGTTAGCCATACTCAGGGCGTGATAGTTGCCGTGAGTGATATAGTTGCATTCACCCAGCTTACATCCGCCAATGAACACGGCATCGGCCCCGTTTAAGAAAGCACGGAAAACGAAGGCCAGGTCGATTCTGCCGGTACACATGACGCGGATAAGCCTAACTTCAGTGGAATATTGTAGTCTGGAAACTCCAGCTAAATCGGCGGCGCCGTACGCTCACCAGTGACAGACAAAACCGAGCATCTTCGGTTTAAATTCGGTTGAACTCATTATTTTCCTCCTTGTTCAGATTTCCCGGTTCGCCACTAGTGAACCGCAGTTTTGGCCGGAAACGCCGCATCGACTTCGCTTAAGATTTCCGCATCCGTAAAGTGTTTCAGGAAAATGGCCCCGGTAGGACACTTAGCATTGCAGAGGCCGTCGCCTTTGCAGAGAATGGGATTTACTTTTGCTTTTTTGCCCTGCGGTGTAGTAACAAACTCAATAGCACCATATTTACAGGCGTCGGCACAAGCTCCACAGCCCATACACTTTTTCTCAACGACCTCACAGACAGAGCCGGAGGCAATGACGGTATCCTTCGTTAGAAGCGTCAGGACACGGCCAGCGGCCCCGTAAGCCTGGTTAATGGTTTCCGGTATGTATTTGGGATAATGGGCCATACCACAGAGGTATACGCCGTCCGTAGCGAATTCAACGGGCTTCAGTTTCACATGAGCTTCTTTGAAGTAGTCATCCGGACTCAACGTAACCTTAAACTGGTTGGCGACTTCCTTAGTAGAGGCCGCCGGAATGACCGCTGCGGCTAAGGTAATATAATCCGCATCCAGAGCGACCATCTTCTGTAAAATCGGGTCGGGTACGGTCACTCTCAGAATCTGCTTGCCGCCTTCTTCGACTGCTTCTACCTGAGGCGGATTCTCCGGCTCGTAGCGGATGAATTTGACCTCTTTATCAGCAGCAAGGCGGTAATAGTCCTCTTTGAAGCCGTAGGTCCGCATATCCCGGAAGAGAATATAGACATCCATCTGCGGATTGATTTCCTTGAGTTTCAGAGCATTCTTAATAGACTCGCCGCAACAGACACGGCTGCAATAATCCCGGTCTTCGTTCCGGCAGCCTACGCATTGAATCATCACGACGCTCTGGGCGTTAACCATATTCTCGTCTTTATTGGTGATTTTTTCTTCCAACTCCAGATGGGTTAGAACTTTATCGTTCTGACCGTAAAGATATTCGGTGGGCTTATAGACATCCGCACCGATAGCGATAACGGCAGCGCCGTGTTTTATTTCGGTAATGCCCCGGTCAGATTTAACTTTAGTAACGAAGTTGCCTATATAGCCGGAGGCTTCGGTAATAGTAGCTTGATTATAAACATAAATTAATGGGTGACGGTAAACCTTATTGATAAGGTCGCGCAAGTAGGCCTGGACATCCAGTCCCTCCAGTGTGGTATGAATTTTCCTAACCAGACCACCCAGTTCCTTCTCCTTTTCTATGAGATGAACTTTAAAGCCCTGCTCGGCAATGCTGAGGGCACAGGTCATACCGGCAATACCGCCGCCGACTATCAGGGTGTTCTTATCCACAGGAAGGTCGAATTCCTGTAACGGCTCCAAAAGCTGAGCCCGGGCAACGGACATCCGGATGAGGTCTTGAGCCTTTTTTGTGGCATCCTCTTTCTCTTTAGAATGTACCCAGGAGTTATGCTCGCGGATATTGGCCATTTCATAGTAATACTGGTTGATGCCGGCCTCGCGGACGGTGTCCCGGAAGAGAGGTTCGAGGGTGCGGGGGCTACAGGCGGCGACAATAACGCGATTGAGGCCTTTTTCTCTGGTGATATCCGATATTTCCTTAGCCGAATTAGTGGCACAGGAGAACAGCTGTTGTTTAGCGTAAACGACGTTGGGTAACGTCAGGGCATATTCCACCGTAGCCGGAACATCGACGACTCTGCTGATGTTGGCACCGCAGTGGCAGACGAAAACGCCGATACGCGGTTCCTCTTGGGAGACATCCTTTTCCGGCGGATACGTCCGTTCAGCAGTCAGTTTGCCGCGCCGGTAGTTGAGGAGTTCGCCGCACTGGGAACTTGCGGCACTGGCGGTAAAGACCGATTCAGGAATATCAGT
>JAFGLR010000173.1 GCA_016927955.1 Dehalococcoidales bacterium | reverse complement strand
TGAATTAGGTATATATTTTTACCCGGGGTGGTCCCCTTTTAGATTGCCGGAAGTGGGCCTCTTTTAACTTGCCAAAAACAAATAATACATTAAAGGGGGATTTATTATATGACGGTAAAACTTGACCATATAGGTCATATAGTCAGAGACTTTGATTCTGCTATGAACTTTTATAAAAACAAGCTGGGTCTTGAACCAAATAAATTACTGGAATTCTCCGAGTTTGGCAGTAAGATGGCCTTTTTTAATTTTGCAGGTATTGAAATTGAACTGATTGATCCCGGCATTAGTGAAAAAGGACCAGCTGCCCGTTGTTTAAAAGAGCGGGGAGAAGGAATATTCCATTTGTCATTTCGAGCAGATGACTACGATACGGAGGTTAAACAATGGAAGGATAAGGGTTTTATGGTAGAAGAATTTACTAACATTGAGGGAGATAATAGAGCAAGGTTAGCATTTCTGAAACCTGAGGAAACCTTCGGATTATATATAGAGTTTTTAAAAAAAGAAAAAATATAAGTAATTAGGAGCATTTATGAATATCAGTCAGCATAAAGAATTTGAAGAGCTGTTAAATTTCCCCATACTTGAAGCAATTGCAAAGCGAAGGACGCGTCGTATTCCTTTAGGTTACACGGCTGATGCTGGAGTGATAAATAGGGATCCCACTCAAACGCCTATACCGCTAAATGATATTGAAGAGGCTTTATTGTGCTGGGCGGGAGCAGGAATAACCGGCGCTGTAACCAATGAAGAGGTTGTAGGAAGAAAAGAAAGTCAACTGGTTACCAGTTGGGTAGGTAGATCGACCGCATATCCATGTAACATACAGACTACGAGACTCTTTTTTACTAATGATAATGGTGTTTTTATTTATAATCCTGAAACTATTACAAAGCCGGTAGAGATTGAAAGAGCTGCTGATTGGGATAAAATAACAACGTACTTTAAAAATAACTGTCGAAAAATTATGGATAAGAGAATACAATTACCCTTCCAAAATATGCTGGGGGTAGAGTCGTTGAATAATCAGCCAAGTACTACTCTATTTATTCCTGTTGTTGATAATGTTGAACTTTATATATGGCGAGTCTATTTTTCCATACAACCGAATATGGGGTATCAATTTTTTGATGATATTAAAAAGAGACCGGCTGGCTTACAAAGATGGATTGATTCTGGCCGCTTAAAAGGACCACCTATTGGTCTGGCTTCGTTCGAGTCTAACCAGCGCACTATTTACCTAGCTCCCGCATATCTTATGGTACAGAATATGCAGCTTTTAGCTGAAGCTATGGGTTTGGGCTCAATGATATTTGCCGGATTTACGGGTGAGATTATGTTGGGTATCACGCCAATGGCAGGCGGACTAGGTTTTAATACTGTGAAAGACAATGAAGGTAACCTAAATCCTGTTGGTCTCGATAATGTTTTTGAAGCTTACTGCCCACCTTATTATAAGAATATTGATGAAGCAGTCGATTCATTTTTTGAGAAAATCGGGAACATTCATTCTCCAATAGGCCCCGAATATGGGGGTATAGTACCATTTGTTCCTGAGTATTGGCAGAAGAATAAGCCCAAGTATTCAAGACCGCTGGATGAAGATATAGCGATAGTGAAGGCATTTTGTAATTATGTTTATGATACTTATGGTAAAATACCAGCTACATTTAGTAGTAAGACTATTCCAATATGGCTTCAAGTACATCATATAAATAATGCTTTTTATGAAAAGTACTATTCAGATGGAATACTTACTGAGGCCTATAAAAAACATCTCCGACTATGGCATAGAGAGTGAGTATATAACCGAATGGATATTAGTACCAACACCGGTTACTTATAACGAGTATATTAATTAAAATAATAGCTATCTTGTCTCTAAACGTGTTTACGGCTTGTATTAAAACCATGCAGGGTTAAAATAATGTAAGGAGAAACAGATGGCTGGCAAACTACGGCTATCAATTGAAACACGCAAGTTTGGGGAAGAGTATATAGAGGTTATCTATCGAAAAACGAAGGATCCGCCAGACATCCCGGAAACGCGTAAGGGGTTTCCCAAAACTCCTAAAGCAGAGTTCAAGCCTGGCGTAACTACTCTCACTAAAGGTACGGTTCTCATCGACGGGGGAATTCCTCTACCCTGCGACATACTATGGGAACGCGATGTGTCAATGAAGCTGCGTGATGGCACCGTTATCTACACCGATATCTTGCGCCCGGTCGGCGGCAGCAATCTGCCGGCAATTATCAGTTGGAGTCTGTACTCAAAACAACTACCTCAAAGTGCACCGATGGGTGTACCCGCGGATGCGGTCTCCGGCTTGCAGAAGTTTGAAGGTCCTGATCCGGCTTACTGGTGCAACCACGGGTATGCCATTATTAATCCGGACACACGCGGAGCCGGCTACTCAGGGGGAGATATGCCTTTTTGGGGCACTACCGAGGCAAATGACGGGTACGACTTCATTGAATGGGTAGCAGCACAGGACTGGAGCAACAGTAGAGTTGCATTATCGGGTAACTCATGGCTTACCATTTCACAATGGTTCATCGCATCAAAACGTCCGCCACATCTCACAGCTATCGCACCATGGGAAGGTCACACCGACCTGTATCGCCATGATGTCCTCCGCGGCGGTATCCCGGATATCGGCTTTTGTGACCATATTATCGACGGTATGCGGGGTCAGAACCGTATTGAGGATATGGCTGCCATGGCCATTAAATATCCGTTAATAAATGGCTATTAGGAGGATAAAAGTGCGAAGCTGGAGGATATTAATGTCCCGGCTTATGTTGTTGCCAGCTACGATGTTCACCACACGCTGGAAAATTATTACCGGATATTGTCTAAAGAGAAGTGGCTGCGAGTTCATAACACGGCGGAGTGGCTCGACTATTATACCCCAGGGAACAAAGAAGACCTGCGTCGCTTTTTCGACTACTATCTGAAAGGCGTCATGAACGGTTGGGAAGAAACTCCTCGGGTCCGTCTATCAATCCTTGACCCCGGTGGTAAGGACATTGTAAACCGTCCCGAAAAGAAGTGGCCTCTTGACAGGACGACGTACCAGCAACTCTTTCTCGACGCCGGCACTGGGACACTCTCACCCAAACTGACAAAAAAGGAGTCCCTCGTACGATACAGGGCAGACGATGAGAAAGGACAGGCGACTTTAACCATTCATTTTGACAAAGACATCGAGTTAACCGGTTTTATGAAGCTGCACTTATGGGTTGAAGCTGACGGGGCAAATGATATGGACCTCTTTGTTTTTGTCCAGAAACTCGATGCACAAGGAAAGCTACTCAAGCCATCCTTCAATAATAGAGGTCCTGATGGCAGACTGCGCGTCTCGCATCGCCAACTGGACCCAAACCGGTCCACACAGTGGTTTCCCTATCATACGCACATCTCTGAAGAACTATTAAGTCCGGGACAGATTATACCTGTCGACATCGCGATACGGCCTATAGGCATGTTCTGGCATACAGGTCAGCAGTTGAGTCTTACCATAGCAGGATACAATCCGGTACCGTCGCACTTAGACTACTCTCCTTCCTTTAAGCTAACGACGCGCAATGCAGGTTGGCATATCATACATACCGGCGAGCAGTATGATTCACATCTTCTAATACCAGTTACTTCCGTTAATACAACATAACTCGAAAAAGGATAAATTCCGGTCATATGGCATAGCAACTAATATTAACGTAAATGGGAAATATCAATGTTTAGTGTCCGGAGACTTTGTTAATTCGTACTTTCTCACTACTAATTACCAACGGCATTTGTGCGTATTATTTTTATGGTATTTTGTCAATTCCTCTATTGAAACTTGGCGTATCTCTGCCTATGCAGTTATCTTAAGCATTGGAAGTCTAAACGAATCTCAACTTATTTTGAAAATAAGTTTAAAAAGATATTGACATATATTTAGTTTTGTGGGATAATGACAGAAATTCAATAATATATAATAAAAGTTCAATAATACATAACTTATATGGGAAAAAAGCAAAACGAAATTAGTTCTATCTCCCGGTCGGTTCAAATCCTTTTATGTTTGAGCCGTGGTATTAATTCATTAACAGAAATTGCCAGCTATTGTAATTATGATAAACCTACGGTTCATAGGTTGCTCAAGGCTTTAGAAGCAGCGGATATGGTAGTACAAGATCCTTTGAATCGTAAATACTTCTTAGGTAAACTTGTTCCACTTCTTGCTATTAATCCGCGAAATATTCATTGGCATCTAATATCTAATTCAATTGGGGAAATGAACCGTCTCTCTGATTTAACTGAGGAAACCATAGTGTTAGGTATACACATAGGTATTCAGTTTGTTAGTTTGCACTCAATTCCCAGCCAACATGAACTTAGGGTTACCGAGCAAATCCAACTTACCGGACCTCCATATACTGCTGGGGCAATGGGGCGAGTATTATTTTCACAACACGCAGATAGCGAAATAAAAGCATTATTAAGTAAGTTAGTGAATGAGAGTCAGGGTGACCAAAAAGTCAAAACGGAAGAGTTCATGGAACGGATAAATCTGATAAGACGGCACGGTTATGATATCAGTTATAGCGAGGTTGTTGATGGGGTCGCAGGTATTGCTGCACCTCTAAAGAACTACTCTTACCCTGGCGGGTTAAGTATTATCGGACCGGAAAAGCGTCTGAAAACCAGAGAAGCTGAACTTATAAAAGAGATTAAAATAAGCTCAAATCGCATTTCCAATATTCTTGCGGGCTCTATAAGTAAAGTGGACTTAAATATATAACCATGGTTCGAAGACATCTGTTGTCACAAAATATATTTGGAGGAAAGAAGTGAAGAAAAAATTATTGTTCGGAATCTTCCTATCTTTGTTGGTGCTCTCGTCCGTGGCATTTGCTTGCTCTACCCAAACACCGACGTCAACGCAACCGACATCAACGCAACCGACATCAACAACCAAAACTACAACCACAGCCCCTAAAGTTATTGAATTAAAATATAGTACGTGGGGTGCTCCTGGATCGGCTGTTGATCAGATTACACAACAACACTTTGATAGGATTGAGGAGCTAAGTGGTGGCAGGTTAAAAATTACCAGGTATTATGGGGGGTCTTTATTGGCATATGCAGACCAATACAGAGGCTTACAAACGGGAGTCGCAGACTTAGGCCCCTATGTTGTTGGAACAATGCCGGGAATACACCAGTTGAATTTGTTTGTCCAGCTCCCCGCTATGGGATTTACCAGTATGCAGCAGGGGAACGCTATATACAAGGAGCTTTGGAATAAATATCCGGAACTGGAGCAGGAATTGGAAGGCCTCGTAGTTCTCGATCATAAATTCCAGCCAGGATTACAGTTGCATATGGTCAAATCAAATGTAATTGTACCTGAGGATCTCAGAGGTAAAAAGATAACAGGCACTATGATCCTTGCGGAAGATTTACGAGGAATAAACTGCGAAATGGTAAGTCTTGGGCCTACGGATTGGTTTATGTCTCTAGAAAGAGGGCTGGTAGAAGGAGCGATATCTCATTGGCCTGCCGCTCAAGCATTTAAGACTACAGAATTAATGAAATATCATACTGAGCTTGGGTCAGGCGGTATGGGTATGGGAATGGGCTTCAATGTGATGAATAAAAAAACATGGGACAGCCTTTCACCCGACCTCCAGCAGTTATTCATTGATAGCCAAGAGCAATTCGAACTAGACGTTATGGCTATCGACACCAGTTACTGCGAAGCGGAAAAGCAAAAAGCTAAGGACCTTGGGCATACTGTTAATGAACAACTTACCGCGGAAGAAATGCAATTATGGACTAATCTATTTTTACCCTCACACCAGAGATGGATAGAAGCGACGGAAGCAAAAGGACTTCCGGGACAGGCACTCTATGACGATCTGGTCAGGCTGATTCAAGAAATTCAAGTTGATTAAAACTTAAGGTATTTAAGAGTAATGTCAATGAAGAAAGTCGCGAATATCGCAACTCGAATCATTAGCGAAGCAAGCAAGCTGCTCGGCCTAGTGGCAGTAGCCATGCTGGTGTTGATGATGCTACTTACGGTCGGAGATATTTTTCTACGCACCGCATTTGATAAACCTATTTCGGGTAGTGCGGAGTTAACAGGTTACATGATGATATTTGCGGCTTTCTTTGGACTTGCTTGGTGTGCAATGCAAGGTATGCATGTTAAAGTCGACCTCATAATTGGGAGATTTTCGCCAAGGATACAGGGAATTTTTAACATTGTAAACAGTATTGTAGTTATAGGTGTTTTGGTTCTTCTAAGCTGGCGTACATTTGTAGAAGCTCTGGCTGAGAAGCAGGCGGGTGGGGCATCAATAGTAACTCAAATACCAAATTATCCGTTCATAATGGTGATAAGCTTTGGTACCGGATTTATGATTCTGGCGATGATAGTAATTTTGTGCAGGTCTATCTATAAGGCGGTTAAAGGATGAGTCCAGAGTTAGTTGGTGCCATTGGCATAGTTATATTAATAGTCTTACTTTTTATGAGAATATGGCTCGGTGCTGTTATGGTGCTTATCGGCTTTTTAGGATTTTCCTATTTAACAGATATCGGGTCAGCTCTTGTTGTGGTTGGTAGGAATCCATACAGTACTTTCTCTCAGTATTCAATAACGGCTGTTCCACTGTTTATACTTATGGGTTCTGTAGTTTCTTATGGGGGTTTAGCTAAAGACCTGTTTGGGACTGCTTATAATTGGCTTGGGCGACTTCGAGGCGGTTTGGCCGTTTCTGCAGTTGCCGCATGCACTGGCTTTGCAGCTATTTCCGGCTCCAGCATGGCTACTGTCGCCTCCTTGGGTAAAATGATTGTTCCCGAAATGAAAAAGTACAACTATGACGAAAAGCTTATTTCCGGAAGTATAGCCGCTGGAGCGACAATAGGCATTTTAATTCCTCCAAGTATGGGATTTATCCTGTATGGCATACTTACGGAAGTATCAATAGGTAAGCTGTTTATGGCTGGCATTATCCCCGGAATACTACAGGCTGTTTTTTATGCTATTACAATCTTTGTTATGTGTCGCTTTAATCAACGCTTAGGCCCGCCCGGGCTAAAAACAAGTTTGAAAGTAAAAGTATCGTCCCTAAAACACACATGGGGGGTTCTGGTTCTGTTTCTTCTGGTTATGGGCGGGATTTATATGGGGATTTTTACTCCGACAGAAGCAGGTGCTGTTGGTGCATTTGGAGCCATTATAATTTGCCTAATAGGGCGACGACTCAATAAACAGGTTCTTAAAAGCTCATTTGTTGAAACAGCTCAGTTTACAGCCATGATTGGTTTTTTAATATGTGGCGTTTTCATACTTATGCGCTTCCTGGCGGTAAGCAAGCTGCCTTTTGCACTCAGTGATATAGTAGCCGGATTAAATGTCACCCCACTAGTAATCTTAATAGCCATCATCGTACTGTATATAATACTCGGTTGTTTTTTAGATGTTATGACAGCCATTGTGTTAACCAGCCCAATTATCTTTCCTGTTATTTTTAATTTAGGATTTGACCCTGTGTGGTTCGGTGTAATAATGGTTAGAATGATGGAGATTGGTGCCATTACCCCCCCCATGGGTATGAACGTCTTTATCCTAGCAGCGGTAACCGATGTGCCTGCCGGTCGTATATTCCGTGGAGTAATACCGTTTGTAATAGCAGATTTTTTACACGTTGCTCTTCTTGTTGCGGTGCCGGCACTATCACTTTTCTTACCAAATTCTATGTAATGAACATCCAATGTGAGGCAAAAATAGAATTAAGGTGATTAACTAGAGCGTAAATATATAAAGGAGGAATATCAATATGTCGGAATCAAGTAACGAAGTAACTATTATTAACAATGTAGTGAAACATTCACCCTTTCATGTTACAAATGAAAAAAGCGAATATATTTTTCAACGCCCAAACGAACTTGGAGCAGATTGCCAGATAGTATACTGGTCAGTCACTAAGCCAATGTATATGGTTAAGGACATACATACACACAATTTCCCACAATTATTATGTTTTTTTGGAACTAATCCATTCGATATGAATGAGTTCGATGCAGAAGTTGACCTTGGATTAGGGGAAAATGGCGATATAACCGTAATTACCAAACCTACAATGATCACACTTCCAGCGGGATATGCACATTGCCCGTTGAATTTCCGTGTGATAAATAAACCTATTTATTTCATTGAATATATGTACAATATGCCAAAAGGCACCTATGAAAGAAATGTAATAAGAAAGGTTTGAAAATCCTTTTTTAAAATATATCTTCTTTCTACAGAATAAGGAGGTCTAATGCAAACGACTAAATACGATAAATATTTTATACGAGGTCCAAAACCCGGAGGATTCAGGAAATTCGATGTCGTTTATTTGGATGATAGCATCATTAAGGGAAGTTTGTATTTCGCACTTTCAATGATTACTCTTGACAAAGTACCTCCGGATCACGGTCCTCATTCACATGATTTTAGTGAAATAATGGGCTTTTTCGGTACTAATCCCGATGACCCATATGATTTAGGGGCAGAATTTACTTTATACATGGGCGAAGAAATGGAGCCACATACCTTCGATAAATCAACCTTAGTTTACGTTCCGGCAACATTACCACATGGTCCCCTTGTACATAAGAAGGTATATAAACCATATATTTTTGTTTATACATTTCCAAAGGCAAGTTTACAGGAAACAACTCGTAAAGACCTGATGTCTCTCGTACCGGAAGAAGATAGAAAAAACGTATTTTTCCCGTATGACAAAAAGAAATAAGTAAACTATATACGAAAGAGCTAACGCATATAGAAATTATTTTAAGATGCAAAATTGTTTAATTAAGGAGGGTTTAAGTAATGACTGGGAATAAGTACGATAGATTCTTCATCAGAGGTCCAAAACCAGGAGAAACAAGACCTGGTTTCAAGGATTGCATAGCTTTTTTAGATGACGATGTTATTAAGAATAGCCTCTATTTTATGATGGCTTACAACCGTCCGGATTGGTTACCGCCTTCTCACGGCCCCCATATGCATAACTGCCCTGAAATTCTAGGCTGGTTCGGCATCAATCCGGAAGATCCCTATGATCTTGGTGGTGAGTGTACATTATATATGGGCGAAGAAATGGAGAGGCATGATTTTAATAAATCTACGCTTGTGTACATTCCAGCCAATGTAGTGCACGGCCCCATCGTATACAGGGAGATAAATCGACCATATATATTTCTTTATACACTTCCCGTAGCAGTCTTACAGGAAACTTCACGAAAGGACCTGGTTAACCTAGTCCCAGAGGAAGACAGAGCGCGGATAATATTCCCCTACGATAAATAAATTAAAAAGTAAAAAAATATAAGGAGTAATAGTAAAATTGGGCAACAGTATCTATGACAAATTGTTTTTCTTCGGCGATGGTGAATATAGAGAAAAGTGGAAAAAAATCGATGCTCCATATACGTCTCGTTCAGCGATAGGTTTGGGAAATGAGTGGATTAAGGGTAGCATGCATATCGGCTTCAGATGGATTTTGCCAGGAGGCCCTTATCCCCCAACGAAAGCACATACACATGATGCTGATGAAGTCATAGGATTTATAGGGTCAAATACAGATGATGTAACTGATCTTGGTGGTGAAGTTGAGTTATTCATGGGTGAAGAGATGGAGAGGTACGTTATCTCCAAAACATGCCTGGTTTGGATACCAAAAGATCTTGTACATTGCCCTATGACCTATCTCAGAATTGATAGACCGCTTTTGTTCTTTATTGCGGAGGCGTCGTCTTTTTATAAACAGCAAATATTTCATTCATCAAAGTCGGTATAAAATAAATACAAAATTGGCACCCATTAATCTTTCGGCCATTAAGAAGCGAAATTACAAATTTTTGTTATAAAAAGTTGAAAAAGGATTAAAACTGAGAAAGAAATGCTTATTCGGTTATCCCAGTTGAGTCAGGTTTATCTGCCTCCACCACGAATAGGTGAATACTGGCTGAAATGAAAGCAAAAACGGAGTCAATTCGGCGGATTCACGATGGTTATTGTAAGGGCTTTAAAAATTAGTGTATATTTCGGGTAACATCTGATTCTTCGACTTATTGTGATGAGTCTTAGAAAATAATTGATTTTATAAGGTTCGTTAGTAAGTGCACAGGTAGTAGTATGGTTAAGGGTTCAAGTAAGTTTGAATCAATTTTATAAATTCAGCAAGAACACTCTGCGGTCTCTGCCGCAGAGATGAATTGCCGTAATATTGTTAATGTGGTAAAACGTCCTGTGCTCTTGGCACAGGGTAATTCCCATAAAAACATAGACTTCTAGGTTTTTCATTGCCCTCCTGAATATGGAGAGGGTAGAAGTAGGTGGTAGGCTTCTACCCTCTCCAGGTTTTACGGTTCCATAAAATGGTTTAACTATTATGTGAATAATAACTCCAGAAAAGTAATAATGTTTTATTACTCGGATAGTTGATAAGACGCATCTTTGGCACATAGCGTTAGACAAATTTATTGTTAATCCTATTTAAATTGAACAATAAGAGAGTGCCGAAAAAGTATTTTCTTTGCCTAAATTCCCCCTTTCTTGAGGGAAAATTAAGATGGATTTAAGCTCAATATTTTTCCTAAACCCCCATTTTCCAAAGACAGACGGGACTTTTTCGGCAGTCTCAATAAGAGATTATGTGCAATAAAAGTTTATTGAGAAATATTTATCTAATATATTTCGTAGTATTTTACGTGCTATTTATGTTTCTAACATCGTTATCTAATGGCACCAGCCATATTAT
>JAFGLR010000172.1 GCA_016927955.1 Dehalococcoidales bacterium | reverse complement strand
GGTACTCACGAGAGCGAAACCCAGAAGATGATTGCGGAACTGCGGGCACAAACTACCGCTACCCCGCCAGGAGTTGCCGGACCTGATTATAAAGGTTTCGCCCCGGCACTGAAAATTATCGTGGAAAATTACCCGGAATTAAAAGCCAATGAGTCATTTTTAGCGTTACAAAAATCGCTTGTCGAAACCGAGCAGCGGATTGCGTTAGCCCGCGATTATTTTAACTCCTCCGCGACGTTTTACAATACCCGGCTGGAGATTATCCCCGACCGTTTTGTCGCCGCGATGGTGCACATGAAACCACGGGCATTGATGTCCGCCGCCGATTTCGAAAGAGCCCCGGTTAGTGTGAATTTAGCCTCCTGATTTTTCGGAAGCGTATCAATTTGAAGATTAGGGAAATATTTTTCTTTAAGTCTGATTTGGAGATAAAACATGGGAAAAGAATTAATTGAAAGTAACCGACCATCTTGGGATGAATACTTCCTTGACCTAGCTCATGCTGCATCTAAAAGAGCTACATGTAACAGAGGAAAGAGTGGCTGTGTAATCGTTCGAGACAAACAAGTCTTGGCAACCGGATATGTCGGTTCTCCTTCAGGATTACCTCATTGTGATGAGGTCGGGCACCTGCTAAAAAAGGTAATTCAAGAAGATGATAAGGTTACAGAACACTGTGTACGAACTGTGCACTCAGAGCAGAATGCAATTTGCCAAGCAGCTAAAAGAGGTATATCCATCTTAGGTGCAACGGTTTATACTAGAATGACTCCCTGCAGAACATGCGCCATGCTATTAATAAATTGTGGTATTGAGCGAGTTGTCTGTGAACGTAAATACCAGCAAGCGGAGGAATCCGAAAAATTATTTGCCGAAGCAGGTATAAAAATAGAGTACAAGTATAATGAAACTCAGCAATATGAATCATAATATTAATATTTTTCGGGCTAACTTTTATTTTGATGTTAATGGAAGGAAAAAACACTTGTATCTATAAATAAAAGGATTATCCATAATTTCATATCTGATTTTTCCCCATATTGACTATTCGATAGCAGGTGCTATAATACGAGGAATTAGACATTTCCAGACATATTATTCTTCGGCGGGACCCACCAAATAATAATTAGGAGGCGAGACTATTATGGCAAGGTACCCGGCTAATTTTACTGTGGCGTATCCGGAGAAACTATCCCGGGGCTGGTTGCTGCTCAAGGTCTTTTTCGGTTGGGCTTATGTCGGCATTCCGCATGGCGTCATTCTTGCCTGTTTCAGTGTCGCGGTGTCGGTAATTACTTTCATTGCCTTCTGGATTATCTTATTTACAGGTAAATATCCCAAAGGGCTTTACGATTTTATCGTCGGTTACATGAGATGGAATAACCGGGTCAACGCTTACCTGTACTTTTTGCGTGATGAATATCCTCCCTTTACTACCGAAGAATAGCAACGAACCGATAGCTTTATTGTTTCCCGTTGCCGCTCTTTCGTCGTAATAGAATTTGCGGATAAGCAGGTGTTTTGACAAATTTATCCAAAACTCCCACAATCTAAGCAATGAATGAAACAAAAGCTGTTAAAAAGAATAATCCCTTCACCTGGCAGAAAATCGGCTTTACCGAAATGACACGGCCTTCGGTCGTGACCCTATTAATCGCCAATATCCTGCCGCTCTTCGGGGTATTTTTGCTCGACTGGAGTGTCTTCCCCCTGCTGGTAGTATTCTGGCTGGAAAACGTGATTGTCGGCATTTTCAACGTTTTCAAAATGCTGATTGCTTCACCGGCTTCAGGGAGAGAGTGGGCATCGAAAGTCGTTGCCATTCCCTTCTTCTGCTTCCACTACGGCATCTTCACCTTCGTGCACGGAATTTTTGTTTTTTTGATGTTCGGCGGACTGATGATGGACAATCCGGAGTTCCCCACGCCGGGAAATATCGCATATGTGTTCGATATGTATCAGTTGTGGTGGGCGGTACTGGCGTTATTCATCAGCCACCTGGTTTCTTTTGTTTTGAACTACATCGGCAAAGGCGAATATAAGCAGGCTAATGTAAATGCTCTGATGGGGGAGCCATACGGCCGGGTGGTCGTTCTGCACGTAACAATTATTCTCGGGGCTTTCCTCATCGGCATCTTCGGCGCCCCGGTTTTTGCCCTGATACTGCTGATTGCCCTGAAATTGGTCGTAGATATCCAGGCACATTTGAGGCAACGTAAGAAGTATGGGGAGAAGCGGGAGAGATAGTGAGAGAGGGAGGATAAAAGATGGATAAATTTGCCTGCCCTTGTTGTGGGTACTTGACTTTAGAAGGACAGCCTCCGGGTAGCTATGAGATATGCCCAATATGTTTTTGGGAAGATGATCCGGTTCAGTTTAATAATCCAAATTACCAAAGTGGTGCAAATAAGGTCAGCTTGAATCAAGCTAAGATTAATTTTAAATTATTCGGCGCCGTTGATGAAGATTCAATTAAATACGTTAGAAAGCCTTTGAATTCCGAAAAGCCATAGCAAAACTTTATCATTCATAAAATTAGGTTTTTAGGGAATGCAGATTCTTCGCCTTACTCAGAATGACAAGTTCGAGTCTCCTCCCCTATTTTGCTCTCCCATCATATTATGTTAAAATGAAGCTTGTGTTTACAGTCGGAATACTTACCTTAAGTGATAAAGGTTCGCGGGGCGAGCGTGTGGACGTCAGCGGTCCCACTATTAAAGAAATCGTTACGGCGACTCTGGATTGCCAGGTCGTGAAATATGAAATTATCCCGGATGACCTGGAAATAATTACCAACAAGCTGGCCGGATGGTGTGATGAGGGCGGCGTGGATGTCATCCTGACCACCGGCGGTACAGGACTATCGGCCAGAGATGTCACGCCCGAAGCGACTCTCTCGGTAATCGAAAAAGAGGTGCCGGGCATTCCGGAAGCCGTCCGGGCGGGCACTTTGAGTAAAGCACCGACAGCGATGTTGAGCCGGGCAGTGGCAGGTATTAGAAAAAAGACGTTAATTATAAATATGCCGGGCAGCCCGAAAGCGGTAAAGGAGTGCCTGGAAATTATCGTGCCGGCACTACCGCACGCGGTGGACATATTAAAGGGCACGTTTACCGAACATTAGATTAATGACGGATAAATGTAGCACTTAGGGGCAGGCGGTGAAGTTCTGAGAATGACAATAAATAAGTGTCATATTTGTCATTCTGGAGGAGCCGAAACTCCAAAACTAGAGGCGACGAAGAATCTGGGGATGGGTGGCCTATGAAAAATAATTACGGGCAAGTAGTCTGGGTAAAACGCTCGGCGAGATTCTCACGAGTTCACCTTTTGTGAACTCTCAGAATGACATTTTTTAATTTTTGATATTTCAGTTTTGAGTTAAATTAGATGATAATCGATGTTTTAACGCTATTTCCGGAGATGTTTCCCGGCTTCGTGAATACCAGTATTTTGAAGCGGGCGGTTGATAACCATCTCGTAGTTATCAATACGCACAATTTTCGGGAATTTGCCCGTGATAGACACCATACGGTAGACGATACGCCTTACGGCGGCGGCAGCGGGATGGTGCTGAAACCGGAACCTATCTTTGAGGCAGTCGAGGCGTTGCAACCGGCCGGCGCTCCGGTGATTATGCTTTCACCGCAGGGACGGCTATTTACGCAGGCAGTTGCCCAAGAGCTATCCAAATATGATAGAATAGTTCTTGTCTGCGGGCGCTATGAAGGTGTCGATGAGCGGGTGCGCGAGCACCTGGCGACCGATGAAATAAGCATCGGCGATTACGTTTTGAGCGGCGGCGAGTTGCCATCGATGGTGATTATCGAGGCGGTCGTGCGGCTTCTGCCCGGAGTGCTCGGTTCGGAAGAGTCCGCTTTAGACGATTCGCACGTGGCCGGATTACTGGAATATCCCCAGTACACAAGGCCGCCGGTCTTCCGCGAGTGGGCGGTGCCGGAGGTTTTGCTTTCCGGCAACCATGCGGGCATAGCGAAATGGCGGAAAGAGCAGTCTATCCGGCGTACTACGGAACGGCGTCCGGATTTGATGGCTAAAGCAGAAACGGGTTTGCAGGCAGGTAATTTGCCAGGGAAGACCCGGGAAAAATAAATATTAGAGAGTTGAAAACAATGGACATGTCGGCAATCGTAGAAACCAAGAGAAATCCTAATATTCCTGCCCTTGCATCCGGCGATACGGTCAAGGTACACGTTAAAGTCAAAGAGGGAGACCGGGAACGTGTCCAGGTATTCCAGGGCGTGGTAATTCGTATTAAACGGGGTAAAACCGGCAACTTCACCGTCCGGCGGGTCGCTTATGGTATCGGTACCGAACGAACCTTCCCGGTGAATTCTCCCATGATCGATAAAGTTGAAGTTACCCGGCACGGCAAAGTACGCCGCGCCCGCCTTTTCTATTTACGCGGACTGACTTCGAAGAAAGCTCGCCTGAAGGAAAGAAGAGTCTTAATCGAACCGGAAGCTCCGGCGGAACCCGAGACCACGATGACCGTAGAGGAAGCTCCTGCCGCAGCCGAAGCAACCGCACCGATGGCAACTCCTGCGGAAGTTTCGGAGCAGCCGGAAGCAGTTGCTCCCGAAGCTCCGAAAGCTGAGACTCCGGAAGCTGATGCCCCCAAAGATGAGGCCGCACCGCCGGAACCGGAAACCGAACAGAAAACACAGTAAAATGACCGGAGTGCCCGATGGGGTATGCTGAGGTTAGTGTCAATTCGCCGATTGCCCGGCGGCAATCATTCAGTTATGCTATACCCCCGGGCTTATCCGTAGCTGTCGGGCAGGCCGTCTTGGTTCCTTTCGGGGCGAAAGTATTACAGGGTATCGTCGTTGCCCTGACCGAATTCCCCGCCGTCGAAGAAACCCGGGAAATCTCCGGTCTTATCGATACCATGCCTCTGTTAACCCCTGTTCAGGTAGCCTGGGCACACTGGCTCAGCGAGTATTATTTAGCCCCTTTATGGGATTGCGTCGCTTTAATGCTGCCGCCCGGTTTCGAACGCCGCGTATTGACCTTTTTCTCTCTTGCCACAGGCCGTAATTACGATAAATCCGAGCTTACTCCCGACCAGTTGAAATTGATTGAGATAATAGAGAAAGATGCTAAGGTCGGTTTAAAGGAGCTGGCGAAGCAACTGGGGCAGCGGAAAGCCCGGAATATCACCAATCATCTGGTAGACCGTTCTTTTATCGTCCGTAACTGCGAATTCGAACCCGTCCGCGTTAAACCTAAACTGGTAACTTATATCAGTTTATCAGTCAGCCCGCCGGAAGCCTTCAGCGAAGTTGCCAGGTTAAACAAAAGAGCAGCTAAACAGGCCGAGTTGCTGGAATTGTTAGCCAACAGTAATCAGCCCTTACCGTTGGCGGCAGTCCGGAAAACCACCGGCATTACGGCGGCGGCCTTAATTAAACTTATCGAGCGTAAGCTAGTCGAGATTAAGGAGATAGAAGTCCGGCGGGAGCCGCTGGCCAATCAGCAGTTAGCCCTTTCATTATCGTTAGCCCTTACCGGTGACCAGCAGTCCGCCTTAAACACCATCAAAACCAGCCTGCAAGCTGGCAAACCGGATGTATTTCTGCTGCACGGGGTAACGGGCAGCGGCAAGACAGAGGTCTATTTACAGGCGTTGGCGGAGACTGTTAAGCAAGGAAAGCGTGGTATCGTGCTGGTACCGGAGATTTCCTTGACGCCGCAGACTATCGAGCGTTTTGCCGCCCGCTTTCCTAACCGCGTGGCCGTCTTGCACAGCCAGCTTTCTCTGGGTGAGCAGTTCGACGAGTGGCAGCGCATCCGGAGAGGTGAGTTCGATGTCGTTATCGGGCCGCGCAGTGCCCTTTTCGCCCCCCAGCCGGACCTTGGGCTTATGGTAATTGACGAAGAACACGAGTGGAACTACAAGCAGACGGAAAATTCACCGCGGTATCATGCCCGCGATGCAGCGATTAAACTGTCCGGATTAAGCGGGGCCACAGTGGTACTGGGCAGTGCCACGCCGGACGTCGAAAGCTATTATCACGCTTTGAACGGTGATTATAAATTACTGC
>JAFGLR010000171.1 GCA_016927955.1 Dehalococcoidales bacterium | reverse complement strand
CTGCCAATACCGGCGAACCACTCATTGTCGGCGGTTTAGGCAAGGAACGCGTGGTCTGGGCTCCGGAACCGGGTACTTTCACCACGAAATTCGAAATCGGCCGGCAGGTAACCGCCGGTCAGGAAGTCGGCCGTATCGGTAATATCTCCCTGACGGCGCCGATGGCCGGCATACTGCGCGGTTTAATCCGTGACGGGGTAAAAGTACGCAAAGGAGATAAGCTTATCGAAGTCGACCCAGTTAACGATAGTTCGATATGCTTTATTATACGTGATAAAATGAGAACGGTTGCCGGCGGTGTACTTGAAGCGATTATAATGAAATATAACGTACCTGCTTAACAAAGAGGCAATTATTATTCTGGTGAATAAAACAAATAGTCCATCTCCGGTTACATTAATATTTCATACTCTCGTTAGAATAAAACAGATAAGTCCCTTTCTCCGGTACCCTCTCCATTAATGGGAGAGGATAGGATGAAGGAGAAAATATAAGTTCACACCATCAAGAGGAGCAATTTGATGTTAGAAGTCTACCAGGAACTGGCGAATATAATGCAGAAAGGCGGCCGGGCAGTACTGGCCACCGTAATTAACAGTACCGGCTCGGCACCGCGAAATGCCGGGGCTAAAATGCTTATTAAAGAAGATGGCAGTTTTATCGGCACGGTCGGCGGTGGCAAACTGGAACATGATGTATTGAGAAAAGCCCCTGAAATATTAAAAACCGGACGGTCCGAGATTATACACTTCGACCTCTCCGGGAAAGAACCGGACGGTATGATTTGCGGCGGCCAAGCCGATGTGTTCTTGGAACTGATAAAGTCCAAGGAAACGCTGTTTCTCTGTGGGGCCGGTCATATTTCCTTCGCCACCTCGGCGATAGGCAAAATGCTGGGCTTCCGTATCGTCGTCATTGACCCCCGGCCGGAATTCAATAACAGAGAACGCTTCCCGGACGCCGATAGTCTGGTAGTGAAAGACTACGGAAAGGCTTTTGCCGAACTAAATATTACTACGGATGATTACATCATAATTTATACGCCGCAGCATACCCGCGATGAGGAATGTCTGCAACTGGCCTGCGGAAAGGATGCCAAGTACATCGGCATGATCGGCAGTAAAAAGAAGGTCAAGGAAATCAAGGAACACCTGCTGGCAAAAGGAGTCAGCCAAGCCAAACTCAATAGCGTCCACGCCCCTATCGGACTGGAAATCGAGGCGGAAACTCCGGAAGAAATAGCTATCAGCATACTCGCCGAAGTAATTAAAGTCCGCCGGATGTCCGGCATAGTGGTAAAATAGTATTAATGAATCTCATTGAAGCTTTCGATATCCGTAATGACGAAGTCATCAGCATAGTCGGCGGCGGCGGGAAAACGACGTTGATGTTTGCCCTCGCCCGGGAGTTAGTGGCACGCGGCCATAAAGTAATTACGACCACCACAACACGGATCGGCTCCGGCGAACCTGATAAGTTCAATGCTTCGCTATTGCTGGAAGAAGACGAAAGAATATTGCTGAGCACACTGCCGGAGAATCTATTCAATTATGCCCATCTTACAGTTGTCAGACAGATTTCACCGGAAAAAGACAAGCTCCTCGGATACCCGCCGGAGGTAATCGACCGGATTGCTAAAATAGGATTAGCTGATATTATCGTTGAGGCAGACGGGGCACGGGGCAAGCCGATTAAAGCCCCAAACGCTACCGAGCCGGTCATTCCCTCAAGCACTACCCTTGTTATCCCCGTAGTCGGCATGGATGCTCTGGGAACCCGACTGACCGAAGAAAATGCCTTCCGACCGGAGATAATCTCTAAACTTACCGGTTTGAAACCCGGCGAACCGATTACGGAAGATACCATTGTCACACTCATAACCCACCCGCAGGGAATCACCAAAGGCTCCCCCAAAACAGCCAGAATCATACCGCTGTTAAATAAGGCGGATAAAAGCAAGACTCCTGCGGCAGAATCCATCGCTCGAAAGATACTGGAAAAAGGCAACCCGCGGATTCAGAAAGTGGTACTGGGACAGGTACAGAGTAAAGACCCAATTATTAAAGTTATTTCGAAATAACCTGATTAGTATCTTTTCAGTAATGTTAAAGAGTCATTATCCCCGACCTGATATGGAATCTGGACAATATTTTGGAAGAACATTGCATATTAGTTATAAAAAGCGTTGCCACTAGTTTTTAAAAGTAGTATTGCAGTATGGATGTGCTAATTGTGCGTTCTCTACTAAATCGGACCCACCATCCTCTTTTCGAATAATATGATCTACCGAAATAGCATTTGTATGGAGATAACCCCCACAAATTTTACAGCGAATTCCATTCTTCAAAGCCTCTCTAATAAAAGCCTCTGATTTTGTTTCTTTCGAAAAATCCTTTATTTCAGGTTCAACTGTTGGAATAGAGGGCTTTAAGTAATTAAATTTTGAATTGATAACTGTAGATACAGCATCATCTATACTCTTGTTATCCAGTAGGTTTTCCATACATGCTAGGTAAAAATCTCTTACATGTAAATAACTGTCTTGAGCACTACGGAATTTACGCACAATTTGCTGTACTAAATAATCACTTTGAATTAACAGCTTTTCGAATTTCTCTCGTACAGTAGTAAATCTATTATAGGAGTTATTTTTTTCTAGATACATTACCAAAGCAGTGACCGCAAAAAACGAAGCAATTTTATGGTGCCCATTTATAGCGTAAAAGTAAACTAACGGATGTAAACCTAGTGAACCTGCGTGACTACTGTTAATTCTTTGAGCAATCCTTTTTCCGCGAATTAAATATTTGATCGTTACGCTTCCATCTACATCTTTTTGTTGCCCAGCATTATCAATCTGTATTTCGTTAACAATATTTATAAAATCAAGTACTAATGGAAGACTTTGTTGAGCATATAACCTACCACCTATAGGTAGGTCCATAGTCTTTATGGGGGAACCAACGTCAGGATTGAATAATAGTTTATTTATATCCTTTGCAATCTCTTGAATCTCCTGCTGTTTCTCCTCCGAAAAATCTGACCAGTATTTATGTCCTTTACCGCTTCTAATAATAGCTCTTGCAGCGATAGCGTTTGGATATTTTCTACCTTTGATAACTCTTAATTCTGTTGGATCAATCGGGGTACCTTGTTGATTTATTTTTAAAAATGAAGCTTCCGCTTTCGATGAGTCTCCTTGAACCCATTGTAGGCGGATTGCTGCCGCTGCAAGGTTATTTGCTCGCTCAGCAACATAATGTGGCACTTTCTCGGGAGAGGTTCTTGCTAGTTCATAATCAGCGAACAAACCAATTTTTTTTCGTATTAATTCCCGCGTTCGGTTCGCTATCGTTATCTGCTTTTCAGGGATAACGTCTTCATAAAATTGCTTTGATATATCTCCATCCCCATAATCATTGTTTATCCAAGCCGCTAATGCGCTTAGTCGATGAGACCCATCAATGACAAAGATAAAACCGTTTTTACTTCTCCATAAAATTAGAGAGGGAATAAGGTCTCCCTCAACAAAACTTTGAATTAAACTTAGTATCCTTTTTGAATCCCATTCATTTGTTTCTCGTTGAAAATCTGGCTTTCTAAGGGCGGAAAAGAAAAAATCATTTTCCTTCAAATCGTTGATTGATACAGTATCTTTACTCGTGTTAACCGTTGTTATCGGTTCTGTCACATCAAAGTCTTCTCTTGGTATAAGCGCATCTAGATTAACATTTGGCATATTTATATTCCTAATCTTATTCTAATGTTTATTCAGACCATTATACACCCCAATAAATATTTAGACAATACTTAACTTTTATACTTATTTTTCTTTTTATCACTTCTGGATTCCGAATTAAATTATGAAGGACAAAATAGGTTTTTGTAGGGGCAGGGCTTGTCCCTGCCCAAGACCACACGGGCGACCACAAGGGTCGCCCCTACAATT